>JAGVPN010000234.1 GCA_020052215.1 Syntrophobacterales bacterium | reverse complement strand
GTAATTCTGGCTTTATGGTCGCAACCACCGTAGGGGCGGTTCGCGAACCGCCCCTACAATTCGGATTATTACTTGTTTGACGGCAACTTGGTATTACGCAGCCAATCGGAGAACCACCTGATCTTTACCGACGCCCACTTTGGGCCAGAGAAAATATGGCCACCGGTTGCCGCAGCAGCAGGCGGCCGTTATCATAAATGGTCAAATCTTTAATATAATCCATTACTTCCCACCTGACCCGGGGATTAAGCTGCCGAACATCGCTCTCCAGGAAGAAACACAGTAGATTCACCCCGCGTGGGGAATCCGGGTGAAAACAAGCGGTGACGTCCAGAAAACTGTCCAGCACCTCCAGGCGGTAGGGAATTTCAAGACGATCCAGGAGTTCCTGGATGTCCCGGCTAGTGAACATCTCGCCGCTATAACCCTTAACCCGCCTTAAAAATTCCTGCTGAACCTGGTGGATGCCCAGGGGGGTCTGATGGAAGATGAGCACCAGGCCGTCATCCTCTATGGCCTCCATGGCATGTAAAATTGCCTGTCGCCGATCCGGAATGTAGTAGAGGCAATGAGTGAACAGCACCAGATCAAAGGGCCGGGTAATGGCAAATTCCTCGAAGGGCATGGGGTCGATCTCAAAGTTTGCCTGTGGAAAGACCCCGCCGACGAAGCGCTCCCGGAGCAACTGGCAATGGACCTCATTGGGTTCCACCATGACGTATTCCAGGGCCTTGATCTTCGCCAGGAGAATCCGGACAAACCGGAAATCAAAGTCGCCGTTACCGCTCCCCACGCTCAGGACAGCCAGTTTTTCCTTAGCCGGGAGATCCTTCAGCAAGCGGTCCCGAGTCCAGCTCAGCATGGCCCGCCATTCCTTGCAGTCGCGGCGAAATTCTCTGAAACATCTGGCATAGGCCTCGTCCGACAACGGCGGCGCCAGCAGACAGTAATCCATCTGTATGACCTCAGATCGGCTGACTTTTGGTTAAACCGAGATTATGGGCGCTGATGTGGTTAACCAAATGATTTCAATGTCCTGGGCGGACGGGCGTTGCTGGCGCACACCCGGGTGCCCCACTCCAGTAAATCCCGGCTGCAGTCATCCTTGTCGATCACTGCTTCAATAACGCTCAGGCCGTCGTGGGCCAGAGCCTGGTCGATGGCGTCCTGGGCTTCCCCTTCGGTGCGGACCCGGCAGCTCCAGCCGTTGCCGTCGCCGGCGTTGAAGGCCGGTACCAGGGCGGCATAATCCCAGTTATTGATGACGTTGTAAGGCCCGTCGTGAATCTCCACTTCGATGGTGTAGCCGCCGTTGTTCATAATGAACACAATGGGTTTAAGGCCGTAGCGGATCATCGTGGAGAGTTCCTGGGCCGTCATCTGGAAAGAACCGTCGCCGATGCAGGCAATGACCCGACCGCGGGGTTGCACCGCCAGCTGGTAACCCAGGGCGGCGCCCACGGACCAGCCGATGGAGCCGTATTGCATCTGGATTTCGAAATTACAGCCCTGGGGCAGGGAAAGATTTATGGCATTGAACCAGGAATCGCCGGTCTCGGCGATGAGCGTGGTATCGGCGTTAAGCATGCCCTGGATCATGGCGAAGAGACGCCGGGTGCGGATGGGGGCGGCTCGGTCGATGGGAGGTTCAGGCACGGTTTGGGTCCGGGTGCGATTAAAGGCCGTCAGAGAGGTGTCGTTCCGTTTGATCTTGCCGGCCAGGGCGGCAAGAAACTCATCCATGACAATATCCTGATACAAGGCCCCGGGCATTTGCACAAAGTCGGTCCCGACGTGAATGAGTTTTTTCGGGCTGATTTCGATGGTGTGGCCGCAGGAGGCATAGTCGGAAAGGACCGGACCGGCAAAGAGGTAGACATCGGCGGATTCCACAATGGCCTCGGTGCCGGGACTGCTCACCGGGCCCCAATAGATCCCCACGAAGTTGGGGTGCTCTTCCGGGAAAAACCCCTTGGCATTGGGCATCATGGCCACTGCGTACCCCGAGGCGTCGATGAACTGCCGGAAGGCCTCCACCGCCCCGGCGGCGCGCAGCTTAACCCCGCCCACCGCTACCGGTTTAATGGCGGCGTTGAGCCAGGCGGCGGCATGGTCCACCGCCTCTTTCAGGGCCTCGGGGTTGCTGGTGGGTTTTGGCCAAAACTGGTAGGGTTTCGGGGCCGGGACTTCCAGGGCCGCAATATTACAAGCAATCTCCAGATAGACCGGCTTGCGGTGCCGGAGGGCCGCAGCAATGGTTTGGTCAATGAGCCTGGGGGCGTCCTCGGCGTGCCGGATGATGACCGCCGCCGCAGTCACCGGGGCAAACATCTCCCGCACATAGCCGTAGCGCACCTCCCCCAGGGAGTGGTGCAGGATCTGATTTTCCGGTTCCGAGTGAGTGTTGGGGCCGCCGGAGATCAAAATCACCGGCAGGTCCTCGGCATAGTGGCCCGCGGTGGCGTTCACGGCGCTCAGGGCGCCGACGCTGTAGGTCACCAGCATGGCCGCCACCCCGTGGGCCCGGGCGTAGCCGTCGGCGGCATAGCCGGCGTTGAGCTCATTGCAGCAACTGATGCAGGCCAAATTCTGGTTTGCCAGGATTTGATCGAACAGAGCCAGGTTATAATCTCCCGGGATGCCGAAGTAGTGGCGCAGGCCCACCTGCTCCAGGCGGGTGGCGAGATAAGACCCGACGGTGGCGTTAGCAGTTCCATCCATTCTTAACCCTCCTTTTCTGGATGTCAAAAACCAGGGTTGACAGGTCCTGACGGCTTTTCCATGTCCAGGTTGGATGACCCCATATGGTCTAGAGGAATAGCTAAGTATATACCCTGACGAGCGATGTCTCAATTGTTCATTACAGGTTGGGTATGTCTATAATCTTGGGCAACTATTTTGAAAGCAAAATTTGTGCTATCATGATTTGGTCTACAATTACCTTGGACACCGATTTACGAAAAATAAGCCATTCCCAGGATGAGCCTCGAAAAGATTACTGCCAATGCTTTAAATCAGGTAGTCCAGATGGGGATGAGAATAATCATGCCTTGCCTATTTTGAAAAAAGGATGTTTTTATGCCCTCTAATAGCAGTAATCATACCGTTCATCAACTACCATTTGTCATTTTTCTCGTAGTTACTGCTCTGATTTGCGGGGCGCTGGTTATGGTTATTGAGGTACTCGGTTCACGGGTCATCAATCCCTTTTTTGGGGCCAGTCTTTTTGTCTGGACTTCTCTCATTACCGTTACCCTGGTGGGCCTGGCGTTAGGCTACTGCATCGGAGGATTACTTTCCGACCGGCGGGCAGACCCTGCTTACCTTTATGGGATTATTTTTCTCGCCGGGATAGCAGTTCTCCTCATCCCTGTTCTTAGGAAACCGGTGCTGGAAAATACCCTTTCTCTCGGCCTGCGCCTGGGGGCGCTGACCGCGTCCTCTCTTCTCATCGGACCTGCCATCTTTCTTCTCGGCTGTGTCTCTCCCTATATTATCAAGATTGCCGCCAGGGAAATACGTAATATCGGGAGGACGGTAGGGCTTTTGTATGCCGTTTCTACGCTGGGCAGTTTAATTGGAACCATCTGCACCGGTTTCATCCTCATTGCCTATTTCTCGATTAATCAGATCTTCGCTTTTGTCGGCGGCAGCCTCATCGTTCTCTCCAGCCTCTATTTTGTCTTTTTCAAAAAGAAGCCTATCGCCTTACTGGTCCTCATAGTGCCGTTTCTTCTGCCGGCTTCCCGGGATATCCGCACCAAACTTCTGGAGAATGGCACGGTCATCACCAAAGTTTGCGATATCGAAACGTTTTATGGAAATATCAAGGTCTTGGATTATCGATATCCCGACAAAAATATCAGAGAACTGCTCGTTGACGGGGCCGTGAGCGGAACAATAGATTTAGATAATGGCCTGCCGTTGTATGGTTACTTCTATTATCTCCAATACATTCCTTACAGCTTGAACCCGCGGGGCCAGAGATGTCTGGCCATCGGCCTGGGAGCCGGGATTATCCCCAGGTGGTATGAGAAGATGGGCATTATGACCGACGTGGTCGATATCAATCCGGAAATCTTCGCGGTGGCGGAAAAGTATTTCGGCTTTCACACAACCGGGGAGAAGATTGTGGAAGACATCCGTTACTTCTTGAATAGATCGAAGAATAAATATGATTATATCATCTTTGACGTTTTTACCGGAGAGAACACCCCGTTTTATGTGTTAAGCCGCGAATCTTTACAACTCATCTCCCAACGCCTGAACCACGGCGGCATTCTCGGAATCAATCTAGTGGGTAGTATCAAAGCGGAAACCTTCGTGATGGCGTCGGTGATCAAAACCTTGCAACAGGTCTTCACTACCGTGGAGATTTACCCTACTTTCGACCCGGACAAACAAAAATGGCCGATGGGTAATTTAGAGATTATCGCCTACAATTCCCCTCCCCTAACCTTAGCAACGGCACGGCTGAAAACCTGGCGGTTTCACCCGGAGGCCGCCACGGCTCGGGACAACCTCGGGAAAAAATTCGCTTTCCCTCCAGAAACCCCGGGGGTTATTATCACCGACAATTACAATCCGCTGGATTTCTACGACCTGAAGGTGAGGGAAGGGTACCGCCAATGGTTACTTAGCCGGCCTAACCTGGAGCTGCTGTTGTAGAGGGAATGGCCAGGAAAAACAGGGGGCAGACTCAGGTCTGCCCCCCTGGTAATCTAAGGAGCTTTTTACGGATAATTGGCAATTATCCGGTTGGCCATGGTCAAGCCCCCAGTCGCCAACCTTTATTAGTCTTTTGGGGGATCCTGCGGTGCACCATTCATAGGATTATTGTTCGGACTTAGAACATTCCCCCATACGGGTGCAGTAAAGTTGACCACACAAATCGTCAGAAGAATCAGCAACACTAATTTTTTCATTGCGATTTTCCCTCCTTTTCGGGCCGCTTATGATAAAGGATATAATATTTCAAAAAATTTGCCAAGTAAATTATAATGCTGAATGAAAGTCAGGATGGTCTTCTAAGGGGATTTGAATAAGAACGTGCAACGAGCCGGAAACCGGGTGCGGTCTCGGTGAGCCGTAACAAACCGCGAGGCCAATCTACCATGCCCTCCATTTTTAGGAGCCATAGTTTCTACATCAAGGTAGTCACCACTTTTGTGGGTTTGCTGCTCCTCACCGTAATTCCCATCGTTTCCTATAATTATTACAAAAATACCCACATGGCCCTGGGGTTGAGCGATGATTTAATGGCTCAATACACCAGGACGGTCATGGAGAAAACCAGTAACTATTTTCTGCCCGCCGGAGCCCTGGTGGAGATCAGCGCCCGCCTGGCTGAACTCGGCGCCCTGACTATCACCAACTATAAGCAGGTGGAACTCTTCACCCTGGGAACCCTGAAATCTTATCCCCAGATCTCCCTATTTTATTTCGGCGATGAGAAGGGCAATTACATCCGGGCCATGCGACTACCCAACGGCACTATTGAAGGTAGAATTATCCATCGCGATGTCTCCCCGGCCACCAATACCATGAAATATTGGGACTCCGATTTCAAGCTTCTCAAGACCGATACCTCCACGCTGAGCGATTATGCGCGCCGGAAGGGGCCTTATGAGCACCGGGAACGGCCCTGGTACAAAGGGGCCAAAGAGACCCGGGCCAGTTACTGGACCGACTCCTATTTAATCGCGGTTGCCAATCAAGCCCCCGTGGTTACTGCAGCCTATCCGGTTCTGGACCAAACCGGGAAGCTCGTGGGGGTTTGGGCGGTTGACCTGGATCTGGCCGAGATTTCCACCTTTCTGAGTAGCCTGAAAATCGGCAAAAGCGGCCTGGCCCTGATCCTCAATGCCAAGAATGAGGTGGTGGCCTTTCCGGACCTCTCCCGCCTGGTCAAGGAGGAAAAAGGAGAATTGCGCTCGGTGGTGGTGGATGAGCTGGGAATCGACCACTTGAGCCAGGCCTTCCAGGAATATCTCCGGAGCGGCCGCGGCAAGTTTACCATTACCAGCCACGGCCAGAGATATCTTGCTTCATTTGCGAAATTCCCCCCGTCTTTTCCGGCCCGCTGGAAGGTGGGCCTGGTCATTCCCGAAGACGATTTCATCGGCGGCGCCAAGAACTTGATCCGGGCAAGCCTGCTCATCTGCCTGGTCATCCTGAGTGTGGCCATCCTCATAGCGTCTCTGATCTCGCGCTCCATTTCCACCCCCATCAAACTCCTGGCCGAGGAGACCAAAAGGATCAAGGACTTTCATCTGGAGGAAGAGGTCCAGATCACCACTCATATTAAAGAAATTCAATTGATGAAGCAGGCTATCGCCGCCATGAAGTCGGGTCTTAAGGCCTTTCGCCGCTATGTGCCGGCGGAGCTGGTGCGGCAACTGATCCACACCGGCGAAGAGGCGCGCCTGGGCGGAGATAAACGAGAGCTGACCGTATTCTTTTCGGATATCGCCGGCTTTACCACCATCGCCGAACGCCTGGCCCCGGAAGAACTCATGGTGCACCTGTCCGCTTACTTCGACGATCTTACCCGGATCCTGAGCGAGTCCAAGGGCACAGTGGATAAGTATATCGGCGATAGCATCATGGCCTTCTGGGGGGCACCGATCCCGGACCCGGACCACGCCTTCCATGCCTGCCACGCCGCCCTGCTCTGTCAGGAAAGGCTGCAGGAACTGAACCATCGCTGGAAGCAGGAAGGCAAGGCTCCCCTGGCCACCCGCATGGGCATCAGCACCGGGGAGACCGTGGTGGGCAACGTGGGCTCCAGCGAACGCATCAATTACACGGTGATGGGCGATAACGTCAATCTGGCCAGCCGCTTGGAGGGGGTGAATAAATTATACGGCACCCGGATTATCGTCAACCGCGCCACCTATGAAGCCGTGCAGGAGAGATTCCACCTGCGTCCCCTGGATCTGGTGGCGGTGAAGGGGAAGAGCCAGGGCAGCATGATTTACGAGCTAAGGGGCAGAAAAGGGGAAGGGGATGGCGACGACGCTGCCCGGCTCTGCGCCGGCTTCAGCCGTGGCTTTGAGGCCTACCTGGCCCAGGACTGGGACGGCGCCCTCCAGATTTTTGAAG
>JAGVPN010000364.1 GCA_020052215.1 Syntrophobacterales bacterium | reverse complement strand
TGGAAGACAACCTCTTTCAGCGGCTACTGCTCAAGGAATTCGACCGCATCGGGGTGGAGCGGGGCCAATTTCTGCCCCTGAGAGGGGTGACCCACCGCATCGCCAAGGAGACCCGGGTGGCCGGCCTGTCGCCGCTGTTAGAGCGGGGCAAGATTCGCTTTATCCGGGGACATTCGGACCAGGAATTGCTGGTGGAGCAGTTGCTCTTCTTCCCGTCCCGGACGCTGCACGACGATGGGCCGGACGCTTTGGCAGGAGCGATATGCCTGGTGCGGGACCTGCCAACGGGAGAGGCTCCGCACTTTACCC
This sequence comes from Syntrophobacterales bacterium, assembly GCA_020052215.1. Lineage (GTDB taxonomy): Bacteria > Desulfobacterota > Desulfobaccia > Desulfobaccales > 0-14-0-80-60-11 > 0-14-0-80-60-11. Next base: position 3,585 of record JAGVPN010000364.1, on the reverse strand, counting down.
CGGTGAAGTCGCGGCACTTCCAGAGCCGGGGGGCATTTTAGTAGCAGTTAGCAGTTAGCGGGGGGCAGATATAGCGTTTGCCAAAAGTATTTTCCGATAGCGGAATCATTCTAATCCCCCCTAACCCCCCTTTAGAAAAGGGGGGAACTATAAGGAATAGCTATTAAAGTCCTTCTTTGAAAAAGGGGGATGTAAGAACCTCCAAGCGGAAAGAATTTATGGCAAACGCTATAAGTAGGGCGGGCACTGCCCGCCGAATCCGCTGAACCCGGCTTACCGCTCGCGGCGAACTTTTAGGAGAAACCATGGGGCTGAAGGATTTATTCGGGAGACTGTTTAAAGAGACGGTGAGGCCGGAAACCCGGGAGCTGTCGGCGGTGAGCCTGGCAGAACGCTGGAGCAGTTATCCCAGTGCGGGGTTGACCCCGAACCGCCTGGCGGGAATCTTCCGGGAAGCGGACCAGGGGAATGTTTATCGCCAGATGGAGCTGTTCGAGGAAATGGAGGAAAAGGACGCCCACCTGACCGCGATCCTCCAGACCCGGAAAATGGCGGTATTGGGCAAGGACTACGAAGTGATGCCCTATGCCAGCACCCCGGAGGATGAACGGATTGCGGCGCGGGTGGGGGAGATCGTCTACGGCATCCCCAACCTGGAGGAGGCCCTCCTGGACCTGCTGGACGCCATCGGCAAAGGGTTTGCCCTGTGCGAGATTTTCTGGGAGGTGGCGGGCGGCCAGGCCCGGGTTTCGGAATTGAGGTGGATTCCCCAGAAAAAGGTGACCTTCGGCGAAGACTGGAAGCCCCGCCTGCTGACTCCCGAAGCCAGTTGGCAAGGGATTCTGCCGCCGGTCTGGAAGATCATTTACCACCGTTACAAGGCCAGGAGCGGCCACGCCACGCGGTCGGGAGTGCTCAGGGTGGTGGGCTGGATGTACCTGCTGAAGAATTTTGCTTTGAAGGATTGGGCGGCGTTCAACGAGGTCTTCGGCATGCCGCTCAGGCTGGGCAAGTATGACAACACCGCCTCGCCGGCGGACCGGGAGGCCCTGGTCCAGGCCATCCGGAATCTGGGTTCGGATGCCGCGGGAGTGATCAGCAAGTCCACGGAGATTGAATTTGTGGAAGCCGCGTCCCGGTCCGGCGGCGCCAACCCGTACCAGCTGATGGCGGATTTTTGCAACCGGGAAATGTCCAAGGCGGTTTTGGGCCAAACCCTGACGACGGATACGACCGGGTCCACGGGCACTTATGCTGCGGCCAGTGTGCACGCCCAGGTGCGCCGGGACCTGGTGGAAGCCGACGCCCAGGCCCTGGCGGCTACCTTGAGAGAACAACTGCTGCGTCCCCTGGTGGGATTCAACTTTGGCTGGGACAAGCCCGTGCCCTGGTTCCGCTTCAGGTTTGAAGCGGAAGAGAATCTTAAGGCCTTGTCCGTGGTTTACCGGAACCTGGCGGCCATGGGCGTGCCCCTGGATCTGGAGCACGTGGCGGAGCGTTTCGGCATCCCCCTGGCGGGGTCCGGCGGGAAGGGGAGCTGACTTATCCCGAGTTGCAATCAAAGAGTTGTTTTTGTAGCCGCAGGCTTCAGCCTGCGCCAGCACAGGCGAGACGCCTGTGCCACCATTGGATTGCGATTTGGTATTAGTCGGTGAGAGTCAGAAGGTAAATCCAGGCAGCAAATCATATGAGGAGGAAGGGGCTGATGCGGATCGGGAAAAAACTGGTGATCGCCGGAGTCATCATGGGGTTGCTTGCCTCAATGGCGGGGTGCCAAACCTTGAAAAACGCCTTCTGTTCCCCCACGGTGCAGGAGGTGGCGGATGCGGCGGACTTCGTGGCCAATGCCGACGCCTTGGTGGCCTTCTTGAGCACCCTGGCTCCCAGCGCCGAGGTGACCGCGGTGATCGCCGCCCTCAAGGTCGCCAAAGCCGTGTTCGATCAAATCAAGTCGGGCATCTGCGCCTCGCCGGATCAGCAGCAGGCGGCCAAGGCCGCCATCCAAGCCAGCCGGACCATGGCTCTGAAGTTAGGGTACAAGCCGTGAAAGGTCTTGGGTGGCGCAAGGAACATGCCGACCCCCGGGATTTTGCCCACGGGGATATCCCCAGGGTGTTCCACCTGGTGAATGCCGCGGAGGAATTGCCGGAGAAGGATTTCTTCACCTGGATTCCTCCCATCAAAGACCAGGGGGACCTTGGTTCTTGCGTCGCCAATAGCATCGCCGGCGCCTATGAATTCGACGGCATCAAGACCACCGGCACGTATACGTCCGTATCCCGCCTTTATCTTTACAAGGCGGCCCGGAGATTAGGAGGCTTTACCGGGGATTCCGGGGCCTATATTCGGGACGGGATGCGGGCTCTGGTGAGACTGGGGGCGCCTCCGGAAGCCCTCTGGCCCTATAAAGTGGAAACCTTTGACGCCCCGCCGGATTTCGTGGCCACTGGATATGCCCAGAATTTTACCGCCCTGCGCTATGTGAGGTTGAAAAATCTGACGGAGATCAAGGCGTATATCCGGGCCGGCTTCCCGGTGGTCTTCGGGTTCACGGTGTTTCCCTCCATTGATCAGGTTAAAGAAGACGGCTGGGTGCCATTGCCAAAATCCGGGGATCGGCCGGTAGGGGGGCATGCAGTCTATACCTGCGCCTATTCCAATGTCAAGCAGTCGAGGTATTGGAACGATCCACCCGGCGCCATCGGGTTCATGAACAGCTGGGGAGATTGGGGGGATAAGGGCAAAGGCTGGCTGCCCTATGAATATTTTCAACAGGGTTTCTGTGATGACTTCTGGGCTTTGATTTCGGCGAAACACCCGGACGAGAACGACTTCAACTGATGCCCCCGTGATCGTCTACGATGGGGCCCCTTTACACACCACGGAGTGAGGAAAGATGACGATGACGTCGAACGCGGTAAGCCAGGACCAGACTCCTGCCCTGCCCGAATGGATCAGAGTGCTGCCCCGGGGCGCGGTGGAGTTGTCGGACCACCGGGAGCCGTTCATGGTGGACGAAGCGTCTCTTATGTCCATGGCGGCGGATTTTCGCTCCCGGGGAGTAGATCTGGTCATCGATTACGAGCACCAATCCTTGCAGGGGGAGCGGGCCCCGGCGGCAGGCTGGATCAAGGACCTGGAGGCCCGGGGCGACGGCCTCTGGGCCCGGGTGGAATGGACCCAACAAGCCCGGAATTACCTGGAGAAGAAGGAGTATCGTTATTTCTCGCCGGTACTGCGGCTGGACCCTGAAACCCGCCGGCCCATCGCCCTGATGCACTTGGGCTTGACCAACGTGCCGGCTATCAAGCACCTGCCGCCCCTGGTGGCCAGGTGGGGGGGGGAAGCCGCCCCCCGGGGAGCGCGGCGGCAGGCAGAAGCGGCGGATGGGGTCCTGGCGGTAAAAATGAACTCATTAAAGGAGAAGGCAAAGATGGTGGAACAGCTCAAACGCCTGATGGGTTTGGAACCCGAGGTGGAAGAGGGGGCGGTCTGCGGCAAGGCGCTGGAGACGTTCCGGGACCTGGCCGCGACTTTGAATCTGCCGGGTGAAGTTTCCGTGGCTCAACTGAAGGGGGCGGTGGA
>JAGVPN010000435.1 GCA_020052215.1 Syntrophobacterales bacterium | reverse complement strand
TGCCGCAAATCCGCAAAGTCGTGGCGGTCGAATTCGGGCCGGACCAGAAACATGGGCCAGATGTCGATGTCCAGCTCCTTCAGGATGCGCACGGCATTGAGATTGTTTTCCACGGTGGAGCCCTTGCGGATCAATTTCAGGTCCGCGTCGCGCATGGCCTCAAGCCCGACAAAGACGCGCTCCAGCCCGGCTTTCTTCCACCGCTCCAGCAGTTCCGGATGCCTGGCGATGGTATCGCTGCGCCCGTAGAGGAAGAAGCGCTTGTCAATCCCGGCTCGTTGGATGAGATTGGCCAGGACCCCCATGCGCTCCGTATCCAGCAGCGATTCGTCATCGGCAAAGAAGACGTATTTCTCCTGGATGGCGCCCAGCTCTTCGACGATGCGCTCCGGTTTCCTGGTAAGATAACGCCCCCCGGTCAATTTCCACAGGGCACAGAATTGGCAGCGGAAGTGACAGCCCTTGGAGGTCCGGATGGACGCCAGGGGCCTCATCCACTCGCTGAAATATGACTTTCTATATGCCGCGGTGAGATCCCGCCGGGGAAAGGGCAAGGCGTCGAGATCAAGGTCTTGGTCGTTCCGGCGTATCAGCACCGCGCCGTTTTTCAGACCGACCGCCCCGGGAATTTTCGCCAGGGCCAGGTTTTTTTCCAGCCGGAGGATGACTTCCTGGAAGGCAAAAACGCCTTCGCCCGCCACAATGACATCGATAAAAGGGGTAGCAAAATCTTCGGGCAGGATGGTGGCGTGATGGCCGCCGACCGCAGTGACAATCTCGGGGTTTAACCCCTTGATGTGCTGACAAAGCCTTTTGACCGTGTTGACATGGACGGTATAGGCCGTGAGACCGACAACCTCGGGCTGATAATTGTGGAGGGCGGCATCGAGGTCGGGATCGAGGCGCATATCCAGGATGCGGACATCATGGTTCCCGGCCACGCCGGCGGCCAGGTATTCCAGGGCCAGGGGTTCAAAGATGGAAAAGTCCTCACCTCCCAAGGCTTTCTCTGGTTTGGCGGGTTGGACAAGTAATATTTTCATGAATCACCTCTGATTGTAACCGCAAGAGCGATTAAGGCTCAATGATAGCGATGCCCTTAAGGTATTGGTCGGTCATGGCCGCGAGGGTCTCTGCCACCTGTTCTACCGTCATGTCCGGACGGCGGAAAAGCATGATGAGAGCCCCGAGGTACAAAGAGAAAATCGATCCCGCGGCTATGGTGGTGTCCACTTCCGGCTTGATAATGCCCCGGGCCTGACCTTCCTCTACCAGGCCGGATAAAAACCGGAGGTAGAGTTCGGACACCTTGGTAATGTGTGGGGTTTCGCCCGCGGGCTCAAATATGGTGTGGCGGATAAGGGCCCTATAAAGCTTGCGGTTTTGGTCGTAGAGCCGGAAGAACCCCTTGGCCAGGTGCATCAAGCGATCCAGGAGTTCCAGATCTTCAGGCATCGAGGCCGCGAGTTCAGAGAGGGCGGTTTCGATGTCGCGGTTGAGGGCCTCTTCCAGCAAGGCCGTCTTGCTCTTGAAATGAACCACCACGGAGGCCGGGGAAACGCCCGCTTCCCTGGCGATGTCCCGGATGGTGCTTTCCTCCATGCCTTTTTGGGCAAATAACCGGCGCGCCGCCCTCAAGATCAACTGCCGGGTCTCGTTTTTTGATGCCTCACGTCGGTTCATATATTATTAACCATGTTTATTAGTTAAACATGTTTAATATAAACTGGCCTGGTTGTCAAGGGCTATTTGGTAGACTCGCCCAAAACCCCCGGCAAGAGATTTCACTACCATTATCCTCCTGCCCTCCCCGGCCGTTTTCCACCCATCGCATTGACTGGACCGGCCTATTCACATAGAATTAGGCATGACTTCGAAAATTCTGGCCGGGAGCCTGATCCCGGCCCTGCTCCTGGCTTTATGCCTGGGCATGGCGGTTCCGGCAGCCAAAGCCGCCGGCGACACCCCGCCTCATCCTCGCATTCTGGAGGCCGCCCGGGCCCCTAAAACCGCCAAAATTTTGCGGCAGGTGACCCTGACCTACTCGCCCCGGATGTCGGAGAAGGACCGGGAGATCGATTTTCTCCAGAAAGTCACCCTGGCCAAGCGCCTGCTGGGGGTGGGGCGGCTGGTGGGCCTGCGCCATGAAACCCTGGCTTTGCTGCTTCCGGGCCAGGCAGTCTCCTGGGAAGAAGTGCGCCTGCGCCACTGGCCGGGAGGCGACCCGGTGGGCGTGACCCTGGAAGTCCCGGTGTGGGTCCCGGCCCGGGCCCAGCGCCTCAAGACTTACAGCGGCTTCGCCAAAAAGTGGCAGACCGTAGCCGCCACCACGCCCCGGCCTTCGGGCTGCGTCTGGTTCGTGCGCACCCTGGCGGAGATCAACGACAAGACCCGCTACCGCCCGGCGACGATCCAGGTGGAGGTCAACAGCAAGTTCGCTCCCCTGGCGGCGCTGCTCCTGGAATACATCTTCCGGGAGGGCTGGTACGATCCCTCTAAGCGGCTGCCGCTCTTGGTGGTGCGGGCCGGGGAAGACACCTACGCGGTGAGCTCCGCCTCCGGCTCCGTCTCCGCGGAGTGTCTGACGTTTCCCGACCACGACGGGGCCTCCATGGCGGCCAGCGTGGCCCAATGCTCCTATGCCAGCCTGGCGGAGATCTACCACGGCCGCCACGCCCCGGCCTCCAACCACCGCCTGGGCCTGGCC
>JAGVPN010000189.1 GCA_020052215.1 Syntrophobacterales bacterium | reverse complement strand
CCTGGCGGACAACGCCGGGGAGCAGTTCTTCGACCGCCCCCTGGTGTCCTCCCTGCGGCGACGGGGGTGGCGGGTGCTCTACGCGGTGAAGGCCGGGCCTATCCAGAACGATCTCACCTTAGCGGACCTTTCGGCCTCGGGTCTGAGAGCAGCCCTGGAGCCGGTGGTGGACACCGGGGCCCGCACCGTGGGCTTACCGCTTCACGGGGTCAGCCCCGCCTTCCGTGAACTCTATGAGGCCGCTGGCCTCATTGTGGCCAAGGGCATGGGACACTTCGAGACCATGAGCCATCTGGCCGACCCCCGGGTCTGGTTCCTCCTCCAGGCCAAATGCCCCCCCGTGGCCCAGGCCTTGGGGGTGGACTTAAACGCCCTGGTGTTCGGCCGGGTCCCGGTGATTTCCCTTGACACCCGGGAAAAACCGGGATAGAAATAAAGACTCTTACAGGTCCTACGGGGTAAAAGGGAAGACGGTGCGAAACCGTCGCGGTCCCGCCGCTGTAATTGGGGACGAAACCGGCTGAAAGCCACTGGGGCTGATGAACGCCCCGGGAAGGCGCCGGGAGTAGGGCGATCCAAGAGCCAGAAGACCTGCCTGTAGGATGGACGGATAGGCTCGCGCGATACGGGTCGGCCGTCGCCTTGAGGACCAAGCAAGACGGGTGCAATCCTCAATTCCCCGGTTACGGGAATTGAGGTTTTTTTATTGGTTTTTTTGGGATAAAAAGCCGTCCGGCGGTCCGGCGGGATTCTTCTTCCGCCCCGGCCTGGCCGTTTTTGCGAGCATTGACGCAGTCTCCTTCACGGGGTTTTGACCCCGCTTCTTATCCACGGCGCCCTGGCGGCCCTGGTGCTGGTGATTGGTAGCGCGATCCACCGGCGCCAGGGACGCCAGGATTTTTCCCGGGCGTCACCTCTGCCCAGCCGAGACCCTCCCTCCAACCCTCCCGGGGACCGCCGGTCAATGCCAGCCGGCCCTGGCCAACCGGAAAGAAATGATTAACCTATAGGCGATAAGGGATCAGGCGGGCAGTTTGCGCCGGTCCCCCCAAAACCCAATCAGGAGAAGAACGGATGCCGGAGATTACGGTTAAAGGTATGAGTTGCGCCCACTGCGCCGCGGCCATGACCAAGGCCCTGGCCAGTCTGCCGGGGGTGAGCAATGTTTCGGTTGACCTGGCCGGGGGCCGGGTGAGCTATGAGTGCGCCGCGCCCATCCCCGTGGAGGACCTGGACCGGGTGGTCAAGGCCGCGGGGTTTGAGTTGACGGGGGCGTAAGGGTCAGACCCCCTGGAGTTCGGCCCGCCAGAAAATGTGGTGCGCAGGCTGCAAAGTTCCCCGGACCCCCGCGGCCTGCCGGAGGAGGTCAGTGAATTCACTTTCCGGCAGGGCATGGTGCCACCGCACGACTTGATAACCCAGGTAGACGAAGGGTAAGGGTAGTCCCAGTTCCCGGGCGAAGGCCCTGAGGTCCCGGAGCGTGGCCTGCCGGCGCAGTTCATAGACCCAGGCCCGGCCGCCGGGGGCCAGCACCCGCCGCAACTCCTGAAGACCGGCCACGGGGCAGGGCCAGATGTGGAAGCTGAAGGTGGCGACAACTTGGCCGAAAACCCCGGCCGGAAACGGCAGGTGACAGGCATCGGCCACCAGCCACCGGGGGGCCGCCTGGGGCGCCACCTCTTTTTGCCCGGGCCGGACCCGGCGGATCATGTCCAGGGAGAAATCCAGGCCCCAGAGGCTGAGGTCAGGGCGGTCCCGGGCCAGATAGCCTAGGAGATAACCGGGGCCGGCGCCCACATCCAGGAAGCGGGTTCCCGGGGCCAAGCTCCCCGCCAAATCGGCAATGAAACGCCGATAGATCTGGCGCATCAGGGACCCCCGGGCCAGACGGGCGTAAAGCCAGGGCGGGGGTTCCAGGTGATTATCCCCGGGCATGGCGGTCAACCGATTCCACCGATATTTGATGGTTTCCTTGAAGTATTTCAAAACCTCTTTCCATTGTCATTCAGAGCAGTTCCTCATGGACCCTTGGCCCACCCATAAATGATGAAAAATCTGGTGGGGCTGGCCTCCATGCCCGCCCCCGTTGGTGGCAAAGGTTTTCAACCTGTGCACCCGCACCGGTAAGATACCGGTGCCACCAAAAACTTTTCAGGTCAGTCGCGCCTGGGCCTGCGGTCACCCGTAGAGCATGAAAAGGTGGTATTGGCTGGTGGCACAGCCTTTCCAGGCTGTGCAGAACAAACCTGCCAATTTGGCACAGGCTGGAAAGCCTGCGCCGCCGATTTAGAAAACTGTTGCGGTCAGAACGAGGCCTCTCACTTTTTCGTTGAATGCCTTCTCTACTATATAATAATACCCTGTGCCTCGGGATAGGAGGCCAAGCTCTGAAATCTTTTTTTAAGAGGTGCCCCACTGTGTCAATCCGAGACCGTTGTCAAGGGGGTTCATCCCCCTATACTCTACCGGACATTTCAGGTGCTATGAAAACCTGACACCTGTATGTGCTATTGACACAAGTCCCCTTCTCAAGTTGACAGGGCGGACGGGAGTGGCTATAAGGGGGAAAAGGATACCCCTGATGGAAACCCTCCCCCGCGTCCTCTACCTCATCGACATCAGCTCCTATTTTTACCGGGCCTTTCACGCCCTGCCGCCCCTGGCCAACACCCGGGGAGTGCCCACCAACGCCGTCTACGGGGTCACCACCATGCTCCTCAAGGTGCTCCGGGAGCGGCAGCCCCGGCACCTGGCCCTGGTATTCGACGCCAAAGGGGCCACCTTCCGGCACGAACTTTACGGCGACTACAAGGCGCATCGGCCGCCCATGCCCGAGGCCCTGGTGACCCAGCTCCCCTATATCAAGCAGATTATCGACGCCCTTAACCTGCCCTCCGTGGTGCACCAGGGGTATGAAGCCGATGATCTCATCTGCACCCTGGTGCGGCGGGCCCGGGAAGAGGGTTTTGGGGTGGAGATCATCTCCGGGGACAAGGACCTCCTGCCCCTGGTTGCCGACGGGGTGGACCTGTGGGATCCCATGAAAGAGGTGCGCTATGACCCCGCGGCCATCCGGGAGAAATATGGCCTGGAACCCCAGGAGCTGGTGGAGGTGCGGGCCCTGGCGGGCGATGCCAGCGACAATATCCCCGGGGTGCCGGGCATCGGGGAGAAAACCGCTCTCAAGCTGATCGGCCGGTATCACAGTCTGGAAAATTTGCTGGCCCATCTAGATGAAATAAAAGAAAAGGCGTTGAAGGCCCGCTTACAGGAACATGCCCATCAGGCGCGGCTCAGCCGGCAGTTGACCGAGCTCGAGGCCCAGGTGCCCCTGACGGTGGACCTGGAGGCGCTCGCCCCCGGCCCTCCGGACCGGGAAGCCCTGCGCCGGTTGTTCGTGGAGTTGGAATTCAGCAAATTGGTTAAGGATTTGGGGGTTGATAACCAACCCGGGGTGACCGGCTCCCTGGTGCAGGGGCATGAGGACCTGGACCGGATGGTCCAGGCCATCCAGGGCGATGAACCACAGGCTGGAAGCCTGTGCCACCTGGGCCTGGGCTTCGTCATGAACGAGCAGCACCCGGTGCTGGCCGAGGTCGCCGGAATCGGCCTGGCGTGGCGGACCGGGGAGGGGGCGTATATCCCCCTGGCCCCCGGGGGGTCAAACCGCGCCGTCTGGGAGAAGCTGGGGCCGGTGTGGTCCGATGCGGGCATCGCCAAAGTGGGGGCGGATCTCAAGACCGCCTTGCTCCTGGCCCAGCGGTTCGGGCCGGAATTGCGGGGGCTCACCGGCGACATCCTGTTGGCGTCGTATCTCCTCAACCCGGGCCGGTATGAGCAGACCCTGGAAAATGTGGCCCTCCACTACCTGGGGATCAACCTGCCGGGTCCCCGGGAGTTGGCGGGCCGCCCCACCACCGCGGTGGGGTTGGGCCAGGACCTGGCCTGCCAATATGCCGCCCAGCGGGCTGAGGTGGCGCTCAGGCTCTGGCCCAGGCTGCAGAGCGAACTGCAAAAGGAAGGTCTCTGGGAACTCTATGTGGGCCTGGAATTGCCGCTGTTAAGCACCCTGGCCCGCATGGAGGCCCGGGGGATTCTCCTGGACCAGAACTTTCTCCGGCGCTTCGGCCAGGACCTGGAAGTGGCGATGCAGCGCCTGGAGAAAGAGATTTATGGGCTGGCGGGGGAGGAATTCCTCATTCAGTCGCCCCAGCAATTGGGCCGCATCCTCTTTGAAAAAATGAAACTCACGCCCCAGAAGAAGACCCGGGGCAAAACCGCCTACTCCACCGACGTGGAGGTGCTCCAGGCCCTGGGCCAGGAGAGTCCCATCGCCGCCAAAGTCCTGGAGTACCGCAGCATGGGCAAACTCAAATCAACTTACGTGGATGCCCTCTTGAAACTGGCGGACCCGGCCACCGGACGGGTGCATACCACGTTTGTCCAGTCGGTGGCGGCCACCGGGCGTTTGAGCAGCCGGGACCCCAATTTGCAAAACATCCCGGTCCGGGGGGAGTTAGGCGGGCAGATTCGCCAGGCCTTCGTGCCGGACGCCGGACAGGTTTTTCTCAGTGCCGATTATTCCCAGATGGAGCTGCGCATCCTGGCCCATTTTTCCGAGGACCCCGCGCTGCTCAAAGCCTTTCAGGACGGAATCGACATCCACCGGCAGACCGCGGCGGTGGTGTTCGGCATCCACCCGGAACTGGTGAGCCCGGATATGCGCCGTCAGGCTAAAGTGGTCAACTTCGGCATCATTTACGGCATGAGCGGGTTCGGCCTGGCCAAACAGCTTAAAGTGAACACCCGCCTGGCCAATGAATTCATTCAGCGGTATTTTGCCAAATACTCCCGGGTCAAAGCCTATCTGGAGGAGACCTTACGGCTGGCCCGGGAACAGGGGTGGGTGACCTCGCTCCGGGGGCGCCGGCGCCAGACCCCCCAGATCAACAGCAGCAACCGCATCATCCGGCAGGAGGCGGAGCGCAGCGCCGTCAACACGCCGCTTCAGGGGACGGCCGCGGATATCATCAAGGCCGCCATGCTGGAAGTGGAAGCCGCGCGGCAAGGGGCGGGTCTGTCCGCACCGATGCTCCTCCAGATCCATGACGAGCTTTTATTTGAAGTTCCCCGGGCCGAATTGGCGGACACCGCCCGCCTGGTGCGCCGGGTCATGGAGGGGGTGGTCCGCCTGAAAGTTCCCCTAACGGTGGATCTGCGAGTGGGGGAGAACTGGGGAGAGATGATTTTTTATGCGCCGGGGGGCTCAGCCGGCAACCAATAATAACAAATGATAACAATAGGTTGGCCGGATAGCGCCGAAGCTCCTGAAAAAAAAATATCAGGTAGGAAAGTTTTTCCTTGAAATTTTTCAGCCAATCCTTATAGTTAATCAAAATTAAGGTCTCAAGGCTCCTCCCCCGGAGTCTTAAAAAAAAAATGCGGGAGGCCATAATTTTTCTTGATATTTTTAGCCCACTATTATTAAATGTGGGCATCTTACTTACCTTAAACCATCTCTTTGAGAAGGGGGGATAGATGATGAGGAAAGCTTTGGTAAGGAAAGGCTTTGCACTGG
>JAGVPN010000263.1 GCA_020052215.1 Syntrophobacterales bacterium | reverse complement strand
AGACCCGTGTATGCCCGCCTGCAAGACCTGCCGGGATTAATGGATGAAGAGGGCTTGAAGGAAGGTTTGCGTTCGGTGGCGATCATCCCGGTAATCCACCAGGACCGGATTATCGCCTCGATCCACGTCGCTTCCCACCATTATGAAGAGGTGCCGGCCACGGCCCGGGCGGCTCTGGAGACCCTGGCGGCCCAGGTGGGCAGCGCCATCGCCCGGGTCCAGGCAGAGGAGGCCCTGCGCCGGACCAAGGATGACCTGGAGATCAGGGTGGCGGCGCGCACCGCCCAATTGCAACAGGCCAACGAGTCGCTGGAAGCAGAACTCCTGGTCCGCCATGACATTGAAAAAACCCTGCGCTATAGCGAAACCAAATATCGCACCCTGGTGGAGCAAATCCCGGCCGTCACCTATACCATCTCCCTCGCGGCAGGGGTCGACTTCCTCTATGTCAGCCCGCAGATCGAGACCCTGCTCGGTTTTTCTCCCGATGCCTGGCGGGCTGATGCGGAGAACTGGGAAAGACAGATCCATCCGGAAGACCGGGAGCGGCTGCTGGCCGAGATCACCTATAGTTTGGAAACGGGTGAGCCCTTCGCCACCGAATACCGCTTGCTGGCCAAATCCGGGCGGGTCGTATGGTTCCGGGATGAAGCCCGGGTGGTTTATGACTCGGAAGGCCAGTTCCTGTTCCTGCAAGGACTGGCCCAGGACGTCACCGAGAGAAAGCGCGCCGAGGATGCCCTTAGGGAAACCACCTACACCTTGCAGGCCCTGGTTCAGGCCTCCCCCCTGGCCATTATCGCCGTGGACCTGAAAGGGCGGGTCATCAGCTGGAATTCGGCGGCAGAACGCATGTTTGGCTGGAGTCAAGCCGAGGTCATGGGGCGGCCCCTGCCAATTATCCCCCCAGGCCAGGAGGAAGCCTCCCAAGCGCTGGATCAACAAACGTTGCAGGGCGTTACCCTGCTGGGCCTGGAGTTGCGCCGACAGCGGCGGGACGGTTCCGCCATCGACATCCGCCTGTCCACCTCGTCCCTCTATGATGGCGCCGGCGCCATGACCGGCATTATGGGCATCATTGAGAACATCACGGAAGGCAAGCGGATGGCGGCAACGCTGCAGCAAGCCAGCCGCGCCCTCAAGGCCATCACCGAATGTCACCAGGCCCTGATTCGCGCCACCAATGAGATGGAATTATTGAACGAGGTGTGCCGGATCATCGTGGAGGTGGGTGGTTATCGTATGGCCTGGGTGGGCTATGCCGAGAATGATGCCCACAAATCGGTGCGTCCGGTGGCCCAAACCGGGTTCGATGAAGGCTATGTGCAACAACTCAACCTTACCTGGGCTGATAAAGTGCTGGGCCGCGGGCCCATGGGTTCGGCCATTCGGCTGGGGGAACCGGTGGTTGTCCGGAACACCCTCAAGGACCGCAATTTCGAGCCGTGGCGCGAAGCCGCCCGCCAACGCAATTTTCATTCGGTTCTGGGACTCCCCTTGATAGGCACCGCCCCTTTTGGGGCATTGTGCATCTATGCGACGGAACCCGATGCCTTTGACGATGAGGAGATCAACTTGCTTTTGGGGCTGGCCAACGATTTGGCCTATGGTATTATGGCCCTGAGGGGCCGGGCCGAGCAGCGCCGGGCGGAGGAGGCCCTGAAGGAGTCGGAGCAGGAACTGCGGCTGCTCACGTCCCAACTCCTGAGCATCCAGGAAAAAGAGCGCCGGCGGGTCGCCAGGGAATTGCATGACGAACTGGGTCAGGCCCTGACGGTTCTAAAAATCAATCTGGTAGCCATTGAAGACAAGCTGGCGCCGGATCAGCAGCACCTGAAGGCAAATTGTGAACACATGTTGTCTTATATCGATACGGTCATTGAAAATGTCCGCCGGCTGTCCTGGGACCTCAGTCCCTCAAGTCTGGAAGATCTGGGCCTGTCTGCGGCGCTGGGATATTTGGTGGACGAGACCTGCCGTAATCATAATATGGAAAGCGCGGTGGCGATGGACGAAATCGATCATCTCTTTCCGCCTGAAATCCAGATCAACATTTATCGCATTTTTCAGGAATCCTTGACCAATGTGGTCAAACATGCCAGGGCCAGCCTGGTCTCGGTGAACATTACCCGAGAGGACGGCAAGGTGTCCTTTATGATCCGGGATAATGGCCGGGGGTTTAATTTAAAGCAGGTCATGCCCGGCAAAGTTGGCAAAAGAAGCCTGGGGTTGACCGCCATGAACGAAAGGGCCCTCATGGCCCGTGGCTCCCTCCAGATCTCCAGCCGGAGGGGCCAAGGCGCCACCATCGCCTTTTCCATTCCAACCTCTACACGTGGGAAATAAGCATGTATAAAATTGTTTTGGCCGAAGATCACGTCCTGGTGCGCGAGGGGATTAAGAAAATCATTGAAGCCTTACCGGGACTGCAAGTCGTGGGAGAGGTGGGGGACGGCCCCCAACTGCTGGAACTCCTCAATGGCCTGGCGGTGGATATGGTGATCCTCGATATCTCCATGCCTTCTCTCCCGGGGATAGAAGCCACCCGGGAGATTAAGAAGGCCTACCCCGGGGTCAAGGTGCTGATTCTGACCATGCACAAAAAGAAAGAATACCTGAATAATGCCCTGTCGGCCGGAGTTGACGGCTATCTGTTGAAGGAGGACGCCCCCAAAGAACTCCTCAACGCCATCGACAAGATCAGGCAAGGGATGGCCTACGTGTCCCCCTTGCTTTCCAGTGACCTGGTAAACCTCTATGTTCAGGGCCAGCGCCAGTACGACGCCGACCCGTCCGATCCTCTCTCCCCTCGGGAAATCGAGATCATCAAAATGATCGCCGAGGGCAAATCGAGCAAAGAAATTGCAGGAATCCTGTTTCTCAGTTTCCGCACCATTCAAAATCATCGCACGAAAATTATGAAGAAACTTGACCTCAAGAAAAATACCGACCTGGTGCGATACGCCATCCGCAAAGGCTATACGGCCACTGCCGCTCCCTAAACCCTGCCGTAGTCCCCCTATAATTGCATAGAGCCGTGAATCTAACCCCAAAGGCGGGATAAAGAGTACTTTGCTCTATAAAAAAGAGTGCTTTACCTCATTTTCTTTTTGAAGGTAATTTTGGTATGGTTAAACTAAGGTTAGTTTAAAGGGTAACTTAATATTTTAAAGAAATGGGTGGATTATGGCGCATCTGTACAAAAAACTGAAAAAAGGTCACGAATATTTCTACATCCGTGAAACCCAGCGGGTCTATGGCAAGCCCACCACTATTAACCAGGTGTACCTGGGCACCGCCGATAAAGTCGAGGCGGCTTTAGGAAAAGGCGGGTTCTCCCCCAAAGAATTCGGGTCGGTTTTCGCCCTCAACGAACTTGACCGGGCGGTGGACCTGGCCGGAATGATTAATGAGATCCTGCCTCCCAAAAAACGGGTAAGGGGGCCTTCGCTGGGAGAACTGGTCTTCTATGCCGCCCTGAACCGGGCCATTGCCCCCACCAGTAAAAGGCAACTGGCGAACTGGTACGAAACCACGGACATTCAAAGGATTCGTCCCCTGAGGCTGGAATCCCTGAACTCCCAAAATTTCTGGAACCACTGGGATCGGATCAGCGATTCAGACCTGGGAAAAATCAATACGGCCTTTTTTAAGAAGATCCATTCCCTCTTGCCGGATCAGAAACACCGACTGATCATTGAAGCCGCAGATATCTCCGCTCCTCCCAAGCCGTCGGTCTTTGCCGGTATGCCCCAGCCGGATCAGGATTTTCTGGCGGAACACTTGGCCCAGCAGAAGATCGGATTAGCCTTGATTACCGAGTGGAGCCAGGGGATTCCGTTTTATTACCAGAGTTTTTCCGGCGGCGTGCCCGTCACCAGCTTCTATGATCACCTGGAACATCTCCTGGGCAAAGTCTCCAGCCTGGGTGTGGGCATCGAAGACGTTACCTTGCTGGTTAATCAAGAAATGGATGCCAGGCCCATTATTGCGCAAATCGACGCCAAAGACAGCCTGCATTTCATTGTCTCTCAAGCCCCTGACTTTGCCCCCGAGTTGACCGAAATCTCTTTAAAGGATTTCCGGCCCCTCCCGGGCAAACGCGGGCCCCAGCTCTCTCCCGTCGCCAAGGAAGATGAGAAGATCCTGTTTTATGAAACGCACGCCACCTTCTGGAACCGCCCCCGGCGGGCTGTCATCACTTTTGACCCCAAGAGCTTTCATAAGAGCTACCAGGATCTGGGCAAGAAAGTGCAACGAGTGCGCAAAGAGATACTGGCGTTGCAGCCGCGCCTTGCCCAGGAAGCCAAGCAGGAAAACGTCGTCGAATCCACCAAGACTCACTTGGCGCAACTATGCCTTCGCCTTAAAATCAGTCCGGACCTCTTCCAGTTAAATTTTGTTCAGGAAAAAGGCCAATTCCGCCTCGAATTCCAGTTGGATCATCGCCAGATGGCCAACGTCGTGCGCCACTTCGGAAAAAATATCCTCATCACCGATCGCGAGGATTGGGCCGTGGAGGAGATTTATGACACCTGCGTGACCCGGGCCGTCTTGGGACCCGAGTTGGGAGATGGCAAAAGCGCCAATGCCAACCGGCCTTCCGGCAACGGCAAAGATAACCGCAGTCTTTTCCAAAAAGCGTTGTTGCCTTTATACCACTGGACCGAGTCGAAAATCCGGGTTCACCTGTTTGTCTGCGTAGTGGCGCTCACTTACCTCACCCTGCTCTGCCAGCGGCTGGCGGCTGCGGGTATCATCATGACCCCTAACGAGGCCATGGAGGAGTTGCGGGAATTGCGGACCGCCATTTATGTCAAGGACTCCGAAGGCAAACTGAAACGAGTGCTCGAGGAAGTCAATGACCAGCAGGCCGCCATCCTCAAAACCCTGGGATACGTGGTCGAGGATGGCAAAGTCGCCGCCCTCTGATTTGAAGCGCCCGGGGCGGGACTGGATGTCAGTCTTGCCGCTGGTTCAATCCCCGGTGGCCGGGGCCAGGACCCTGCCACCGGGACCTGCCGTTTCACCTCTTGCCGTTGACCATAGCCTCAGCGGCGCGCGCCCCACTTTGTTACCAAAAGTTCCTTCCGGGCGTCGATCTCTAGATGCCGCAAAATCCCGCTGACTTACTCTGCCGTAAACCGCTTCTTCTTCAGCCCGAATCTCCTTGGGGTCAGGAGATTTCAACATTTCTGCGGGGCTGGTTTGGGGAGAGCCGGCCGGCAATTATCTTAAATAATGCCCTTAAATCAGCATATACATTATAATAGTTCTGCGCCAAGATAAGGATGCTGCCCCTGCCAGCGTGAAAATTTTATGCGGAGCATCGGCTTGCCTTGGATACGGTTGCTGATCTCGGTTCGCCGGGGGCGCCGCTGCCTACGGAACTGGGGCCTGGAAAAACTTGGTTTCGTGGGCCTTAAAGAATATCGGAGCATTTACTTGCAAAAGAGAGCTGTCTAATGGTAATTTTATGTCCAGGCAACTGGGGCCGGTTCATTTCTAGAAGTTTGCGTGGAAGAGATAGAACGGCTGATGAAACATGGTTTTTAGATTCTTTTTTGTAATTACCTTCAGACCCAGAGGAACCTTATAGCCTTTAGCTCCCGCCTCTTTCCACTTGCGCTTAACCGGTTAACCCTCTGGGTCAGCTAATGCTCAAATTCTTAGGTTTATCCATTTCCATCTGGCCCCTCCTGTTATTGGCAGGAGACGTGGTCATGTTCGGGGTTTCGGTGCCCATCGGTTTTGCCCTGAGCCGCAGGACCATAGAATCACCCTGGTTCTTTTTAGACCTTTTTGTCTTGCCGCTCACTCTGATGGGATTGACCTACGTCTTTGTGCTCTACGTAGCCAATCTTTATGATCATTACCAGGATTTCCGACGGCGGGAAAATATCAGCCAGATAATTTTATCGTCTCTCATAGGAACCCTGGTGGTGGTCATTACGTGCACTTTACCCGCGAGGCATTTGATTAGCCGCGGCTTTGTGGAATGGCAGGGGGTCGCCTTTGTGTGGCTCATAGTGCTCTGGCGCTACACCTTTTCGGCCATTGCCTTGCCGTTGCGCCTGCAAAGAAATGTCTTGATAATTGGCGGCGGCGCCGCCGGGCGGGAAATCCAGAAAATCATCAAACGGTATGAAAATAGTGGCTTGGTGGTCGCCGGCTTCCTGGACGACGATCCGGAAAAAATGGGCGTCAGCCTCGATGGCGTTTCGGTCCTGGGAAACACCGATCAGTTAGAGGAGATGATCGGTCAATATAAGATAGGCATGGTGGTGGTGGCCATAACCTATGAAAAATCTTCGACGCTGTTAAATAACCTGGTGCGCCTCTCGTTTAGGGGGGTCCAGGTCATTGACATGCCCAGCCTCTATGAGTTTTTAGCCGGAAAGATTCCCACCGAGCACATTTCCGCTGTGTGGCTCCTGCTTCACAGCTTGAACAGTTCCAAGGTATATTATCACCACCTGAAACGAGTCATGGACCTGGTATTGGCCGCTTTGGGATTAGCGCTTACCTGGCCGCTTTGGGCCGTCATTGCTGCGGCTATCAAAATGGACAGCCGTGGACCGGTTTTTTTCCGCCAGGAACGCCTGGGAAAAGATAGCAAGCCCTTCCAGATCATCAAATTCCGCACCATGATCACTGATGCCGAGAGCGCCGGACCGCGGTTCGCCTGCCACGGTGACCCGCGTATTACCCGGGTGGGCCGAATTTTACGCAAGTGGCGCCTCGATGAAATGCCTCAAGCCTATAACATCTTAAAAGGCGAGATGACCTTTATCGGTCCCCGGCCCGAACGGGCCGTGTTTGTCCGGGAGTTCCAGCAGCTGGTCCCGGATTTGCGGGAGAGACGCCGGGCCACTGACCCGCAAGGATACCAAGTGGTTTGTGGCTATAGAGAGCGTATCCCCTACTATAGTTATCGACTCCTGGTCAAACCGGGGATAACCGGTTGGGCCCAGGTACATCATTCTTATTCCGCCACCCTGGAAGAAACCAAGGTAAAGCTTCAGTATGACCTCTACTATATCAAGAATATCAGCTGGGTTTTGGACCTGGCCATTCTGCTCAAGACCATCCGCATCGTTCTGTTCGGGTGGGGCCGGTGATGGCCTTCCTCAGGCGCTCTTTAATACCACTTCGCACTCAAATGGTAGCACAGGCTTTCCAGCCTGTGCAGGCGCAGGCTAAAGCCTGCGGCTACCAAAATAACCCTTTGATCGCAACTTGGTATCAGACCTTATCAGGGCGCCAGTAATCGTCCTCCAGGCGCAGGATATCGTCTTCTTCCAGGTAGGCCCCAGTCTGGACCTCGATGAGCTGGATGGGCTCCACCGTGGGGTTTTCCAGGCGGTGCGGGGTCTTCTGAGGGATGTAAACGCTCTGGTTGCTCCCCACCAGCCTGACCTCCTGGCCGATGGTGACCCGGGCGGTGCCTGTGACCACCACCCAGTGTTCCGCCCGGTGCTGGTGCACCTGGAGACTGAGCTTTTGGCCCGGGTCCACCACGATCCGTTTGACCTTAAAACTCGGCCCCTCGTCCATGACCGTATACCGGCCCCAGGGACGCTCCACCGTGGTGTGCTGCACCGACTCCACCAGCTGTTGCCGGTGCAACTCCGTCACCAGGTCTTTGACCTCCTGGGCCTGGTCCCGGTGGCAGATCAGAGTGGCATCCGGGGTATCCACCACGATAATCCGTTCTAAACCGATGGTGGCCACCAGACGGTTTTGGGCAAACAAGATGCAGCCCTGGCTACCCTGGTCCAACACCCGGCCCAGGAGCACGTTAGCCCGCTCATCCCGGGGGAAGAGTTCGTGCAGGGCTTCCCAGGTCCCCACATCGTTCCAGCCCATGGAAACCGGCACCACCGCCACGTTCTCGGCCTTCTCCAGGATGCCGTGATCTAAAGAGATGCTGGGGCATTTTTGATAGACTTCAGCCAGGGGTGGCCGGTTTTCCTTGACCTGCAGCCGGGCCAGTTCCCGGTAAAGGTCCGGCAAATAACGGGAAAAGGCTGCCAGCAAGACATCCCGGCGAAAGACAAAGATGCCGCTATTCCAGTAGT
>JAGVPN010000299.1 GCA_020052215.1 Syntrophobacterales bacterium | reverse complement strand
GGTTAAGCAGTTAGCTCTTAGCTCTTAGCTCTTAGCTCTTAGCTCTTAGCTATCATCTATCAGCAACTGCCTAAAAATGTTATTAAATCTACCTTTACCCCCCTACCTCCCCTGCTGACTGCTAACTGCTAACTGCTACTAAAGCTTCTCCTCCCCCAGCGCCTCCCCCAAAAGCCCCGTGGGCCGCACCAGCAGAATCACGATAAGCAGGGTAAAGGCCACCGCGTCCCGGTAACCGGCCCAGGCGGGGAACAGGGCCACGATCATGACTTCCAGGAGACCTAGAAGCAGCCCGCCCAGGACCGCGCCGGCGACGTTGCCGATACCCCCTAAAACCGCGGCGATGAAGGCTTTCAGCCCGGGCAGAATCCCCATGAAGGGATTGACCTGGGGATACTTCATGGCCCACAGGAGCCCCCCGGCCCCGGCCAGGAGCGACCCCAGGAGAAAAGTGAAGGCGATGATCCGGTTGACGTCGATGCCCATGAGGCTGACGGTGGCAAGGTCCATGGCGATGGCCCGCATGGCGCGGCCCACCGCGGTGCGGTAGATGATGAGGAAGATCCCCACCAGGAGCGCGCCGGTGACCAGGGGGATGAGCAGGCTCAAGCGGGGCACGAAGAGCCCGCCCCAGGCAAAAGACCCGGCGAACCAAGGGGGCACGGGAAAGGGTTTGGCCCGGCCCCCGGCAATGACCAGGGCCAGGTTCTCCAGCAAGAAGGAGGCGGCGATGGCCGAAATCAACAGGGAAATCCGGGGGGCACGGCGCAACGGCCGGTAGGCGCCGCGCTCCAGCAGCACCCCCATGAGACCGGTGAGCCCCACGGCCAGACCGAAGGCCGCAGGCCAGGGCCAGGCAAACAGCCCCACCCCCATGACCGCGACGTAGGCCGCCACCATCAGCAGGTCCCCGTGGGCAAAATTGATGAGCCGGAGGATGCCGTACACCAGGGTGTAGCCGATGGCGATGAGGGCGTAGAGACTGCCCAGGGACAGGCCGTTGATGAGCTGCTGGAGGAAGGTGAGTAAATCCACGGGGGTATTATACTTAAAATGCGCCGGGGACGCGGGAAAAACTCAAAGAAAAGCTGGAGTTATTCCGGGAGCGGCCGGAGGCGCCTCACGGCCCGGAACTCTCGACGATAATGGCCCGGGTGGTGGCGGACTGCTCCCGGAGGGGGACCAGGGCCAGGTACTCCGGCGAGGCAAAAAAATCCTGCACCGGCTCGATGCTATCGAATTCGATCAGGACGATCCATTCGGGCTGCCAGTCGCCCACCATGGCAGAAACTTCGCCGCTCCGAGCCAGGTAGCGCCCGCCGTATTTTTCCACCACCGCCGGCACTCGCGCCACAAATTCCCCATAAACGTCCGGATCGATGATGGTAATGTCGATGATGAGATAAACGGGCATGTTTTCTTGCCCCCTTATGCGGGTTGGGTGAGGGGTGTGGGGGGAGGCCAGGGACTTTTTGGTATTTTTTGCAAGGATCCCTGCCCCTCCGCCCACATCTATCAATCCCCGATCAACTTCGCCAGGCCCAGCAAATTGATGATCTCCGGCATGACCTGGAGGCCGGTGAGGCGGCCCAGGGCGCCCCGGCCGCAGGCCCGCTCGTTATAGGCGGTGACCTCGTCGGGGCGCACCAGGCCGTCGCCTACCATCATGATGGGTACCGGGTCCCCGGAGTGTTTCTTGAGAATACAAGGGGTGGAGTGGTCCGCGGTCACCGCCAGGAGGTGCGGGGCGTCCAGGAGGAGTGCGAAGGCCAGGTCGATCTTGTTGATGAAGTTCATCTTGCCCAGGTAGTCGCCGTCCTCCCCGAAGGTGTCCGCGGCCTTGACGTGGACGAAGGCGAAGTCGTAAGGTCCGGCCAGGGCGGTGAGTCCCATCCGGAACTTGGCCCCGATGTCGGTGTTGGGCAGCCCGGTGGCCCCGGGGACCTCAATCACGTCCATACCGGTGAAGGTGCCGACGCCCTTGTAGAGACCGCCGCCGGCGATGGTGCAGGCCTTGAGGCCGAAGCGCGCCGGGAACGGCTCAATCTTCTTATAATAGCCGGCTCCCCGCCCTAACAAATAATTGGCGGGCGCCTTGCCCCGCGCCAGCCGTTCCTGGTTGAGGGGGTTTTGGGCCAGGATCAGGTGGGCTTCCGCCAGGAAGTGATTCAATACCCTGGCGGTGAAGGCCGCTTCCGGGGAGTCGTCCAGGGGGTGAACCTCGTGGACCTTGACCCCCACCTCGTGGGGATCGTTGTCACTGATGCGGAAGCTCAATCCCGGCCCCCGGAGGATGACGCCGGCCCGGTGGCCGGTGCCGGGGCGGACCTTCAGGGTGACGCCCTCGAAGGTGAGGCCGTCCAGGTCCTTGACAAAGGGGCCGGTGTCGGTGATGCGTCCGGCCCGCCGGTCCACCACGATGAGGTTGTCGTCCACCGTGCCCAGGTTGCCCCGCAGGGCCACATCCCCCGCCTCCAGGTCCATGCCCAGCCCCGCGACCTCGATGGTGCCCCGGCCGG
>JAGVPN010000264.1 GCA_020052215.1 Syntrophobacterales bacterium | reverse complement strand
GGACGCTTTTTCTTCTTGCTTGATTGGTCAGGCATACTTCGATTATGCCTGATTTTGGAGAAATGTCCAGAGGATTATTTTTCAAACTGATACACTACCGAAACACGACACTGGTGTCGCGTTCCTTAAATTGTATGGTATAGTTCAAGCCCTGCCTTGAAGGCCGGAGGGCTAAGTCCCCCTTTTTTAAAGGGGGATTTAGGGGGATTATTAAGCACTTACTTAATCCCCCCTGACCCCCCTTTAGAAAAGGGGGGAATAAAAACCCAACTTTGATGGCCGCATTAATTGTGGAACGTCACACTATTCGCCGTAGTCGCCGAAAGGCGGGATGCGCTTCGCTTTCCCGCCCTACGGTCCTACGGTCCTGGTCAAATCTTGACCATGACAAATTATCTCTTTGGTCTTTCCGGAGAACCTAGTATAATTAAAATAAGAGCTTGATAATTCAGCGTAAAGCTACTCCACGTGTCGGGAATATAGGTTTTCAGTCTTTCAACCGCCTGCTAAACTAAGGTTAGAACGAGGCAGCCTCTATCCACCGCCCCTTAGGTAATCTCACCGGCTTAAAAACCCATCAATACCGGGCTTTGGAGCGGTTGTACCGCCGCAAAGTGCCGCCGGCCCAGCTGCTTACCCCGGAGTTGGCCCGGCAGCTGGCGGAAATTTCCCAGGAGATCCGCCGGCAAATCGGGGTCCTGGTGGACCGCCAGGGCGCGGTGGCCTACGTCATTGTGGGGGACGCCAAGGGTCTCCTGATCCCCGCCCTGCCCCGGGAGCGGGGCGTCAAGGGCCGCCTCAAGGGCCTCCGCCTGATCCACACCCACCTGGACTTAAGCCCCCTGAGCCAGGACGACCTTATGGACCTGGCCCTGCTGCGCCTGGATGCAGTGGCCGCCCTGGCGGTGGCCGACGGCCAGCCGGGCGCCATCGAGATCGCCCACCTCCTGCCCCAGCCGGTGGACGGGCAGAGTTGGGCCGTCATCAAGGCCCGGCAGGTGGGCGCCTTGGATATGGATTTCGAAGCCCTGGTGGCTTCCCTGGAAGCGGAATTCTCCCGCCTGGCGCCCGCCGGGGCGGGGGAAAGCCGGGAACGGGCCATCCTGATCGGCGTTACCGGGGCCAATCGCCCGGCGGCCGAGGATTCTTTAGAGGAGCTTACGGAACTGGCCCGGTCCGCCGGTCTAAAAGTGGCGGACACCATCCTGCAGCGCCGGCCCCGCTTCGACTCACGCTTCCTCATGGGCAAAGGCAAGCTTTCGGAACTGGTCATCCAGGCCCTGCAGCAGGGGGTGGAAATGCTGGTGTTCGACGCCGAGCTCAGCCCGTCCCAGGTGCGCTCCATCACCAACTTCTCCGAACTCAAGGTCATCGACCGCACCCAGCTTATCCTGGACCTCTTTGCCCAGCGGGCCCGGAGCCGGGAAGGCAAGCTCCAGGTGGAGATGGCCCAGGTGAAATATCTGCTGCCCCGGCTGGTGGGCAAAGGCGACGCCCTCTCCCGGCTCATGGGCGGCATCGGTGGCCGGGGTCCCGGGGAGTCCAAGCTGGAGATGGACCGCCGCCGCCTCCGGGAACGCCTCCACCGGCTGCAACAGGACCTGTCCCGGATCAGGAATGAACGCCGGGAGCGGCGTCAGCCCCGCCGGCGTCAAAACCTCCCCATCCTCTCCATCATCGGCTACACCAACGCCGGGAAATCCACCCTGTTCAATGCCTTGACCCACGCCGCGGTCCTGGCCGAAGACCGGCTGTTCGCCACCCTGGACCCCACCAGCCGCCGCCTCCGCTTCCCCAAGGAAAGGGAGGTGATCATCACCGATACGGTAGGGTTCATCAAGAACCTGCCCAAGAATCTCCTGGAAGCCTTCAAAGCCACCCTGGAGGAACTGGAGGACGCCGACCTCCTCATCCACGTGGTTGACCTGAGCAACCCCCGCTTCATGGAGCAGATGGCCACGGTGGACGACATCCTCACGTCGCTGGCTCTCCAGGACAAGCCGGTGTTGATGGTCTTCAATAAACAGGACCTGGCAGACCCCAACCTGGCGGCCTTGCAGTGCCGCCTGCATCGCGGGGTGGCCATCTCGGCCCTGGACAACACCACCTTACCGCCCCTCATCGCCCGCCTGGAAGAAAAAGTGGAGAAATTGTGGGGCAAGGGGGAGCATCACGGGGAGCCGGATGAAGAATGGGGGAGCGAAGCCCCCGGCCGGCTATAAGATTGCTAAACCAGCATGTCCGTTTGTTGTCACTCCAAATCATGAAATTCTTTGGGGCGGTGAGCGCACCGCCCCGACAATTCGGATTATCGCGTTTGCCATAAACTCCTTCCTTTTGGAGGTTTTCAAATCCCCCTAAATCCCCCTTTTTCAAAGGGGGACTTTAACAGCAATCCCTTGTAGTTCCCCCCTTTTTTAAAGGGGGGAAGGGGGGATTATAATGATTTCCATAACAGAAAAAACTTTTGAGCCTCTTGCAAAACTGGTTTTTTTATCATCCTGAACGAAGTGAAGGATCTCAACCTTCCGAAAATACGAGATTCTTCGCTGCGCTCAGAATGACAATTGGGTCAATGAGGAGTTTTGCAAGAGC
>JAGVPN010000122.1 GCA_020052215.1 Syntrophobacterales bacterium | reverse complement strand
GGTATGAGGGCAAAAAGGGGAAAAGGTAATACCCAGTCACAATCAAACCGCCGGGGTTATCAGGAAGCCGGAATTAAGCTAGGGCGGGAATTCCCCACCCGACTTTTTTATCTTGAAAAATCTAGAACCGCCGCCCCGACGGTTCACGGGCCGGCGATGGCGCCGGCCCGACTTTTTTTCACCAAAAACCAAAAACTAAAAACCAGCTTTACTGCACCTTGACGTACTTGCCGCCCTTGACTTCCAGGATGTAGACCCCGCCTTTGACCACGTCGTTTTTGCCGTCAAAGCTGAGCTTGCCGGTGACGCCGTCGTGGTCCTTGACTTCCTTGAGATATTTCTGGATCCCGGCGCTGGTGGGGCCGTATTTTTTCATGCCGTCCAGGATCAGGGAGGTGGCGTCGTAAGTGAGGGCCGCGAACATGATGTTCACCGGGTCCTTTTTCTCCTTGGCCAGGGCATAATAGGCTTTCTTGAAGGCCTGGTTCTTCGGGGTGTTGTATTCCTCGTCGTATTCGCTGGCGATGACGTGGCCCTCGGCGGCGGGACCGGCCAGCTCAATGTAGACCTGGTCCATGTCGCCGTAGACCCCCAAGATCCGCTGCTTCATGCCTAACTGCCGGGCCTGGGCCGCGGCGGGGGCGGTCTCCTGGGTATAGCCGGGGATGAACAGGATGTCCGGGTTGGCCGCGTTGATCGTGGTGAGCTGGGCCTTGAAGTCCCGGGAGCCCCGCATAAAAGATTCATTGGCCACCACCTTGATCCCCAGCTTCTCAAAGTCCTTGCCGAAGAGGTCGGCGCAGCCCTTGCCGTAGGGCTCGTTAGAGAACAGGATGGCCACGCTCTTGGGCTTCCAGTTCTTGGCGACGTATTCCGTCAGGAGCTTGGACTGGAGGTCGATGCGGGAGCAGCCCCGGCAGACGAATTCGCCCATGCCGCTAACCTTGGGGGAAGTGGCGGTGGGGGTGACGCACACGGTCTTGGCGGTTTCCGCGGTGGGACCCGCGGCCAGGACGCCGCCGGAGGTCATGGGACCGACGATGGCGACGACCTTATCGACGTTGATAAGTTTCTGCACCGCGTTGACGCAGGCGGTGGGGGAGTCTTTCTCGTCTTCGAAGATCACTTGCACCTGGCGGCCGTTGATGCCGCCGGCCTTGTTCACCTCAGCCACGGCCAGTTCCACCCCTCGCTGGGAGGGGATGCCGTGCTCGGCGCCGATGGACAGCCGCAGCACCGAGCCGATCTTGATGGGATCGGCCCCGAAGGCCAGACCGGCGGTTAATAGCACCATAGCAATACCCAACATCAAAATCTTGCGCATCATCGTCATCATTTTCATCCTCCTTATCTTTTTCTTATAGGCTATTTTCGGCGGAAAGAAAAATAAAAAATGTTAACTGGTTGACTCTTCAGCTTCACCACTGTCCTTACTAAACGGGGTAACCACTGCGTTTCTTCAGTAGAAACCGCGCCGCTCCCTTGCTTCTCCCTCGACACCATCCGCTTATTCCAGGCCCAGTTCCTTTAAGGTAATCCGGGCGTTGATGCCCAGGTGGTCCGCCAAATGACGCCGGGCCTGGCGGCACAGGCATTCCAACGCCTTGATTTCGTCCGAGAAAAACCCCTCTTCCACCGTCAGTTCGATGTCCAGGATTTCCAGGCCCTCCTCCGAGACCACCCGGTGACTGAATTTTGGCGGGTGCCCCCCTAAGGCCTCCCGGATCAAGGCCCCCACCTGGTCCGGGTGGACCTTGATGCCTCCCACGGAGAAGATGGGGTCGGTGCGGCCGGCGATCTCCCCCAGGCGCGCCAGGGTGCGGCCGCAGGCGCAAGGTTCTTGTAGGAGTGAAGTCCGGTCGCCGCTGCGAAAACGGACCAACGGGAAGGCCACGGTGCTCAGGGTAGTGATCACCAACTCCCCGGGGGCGCCGGGCGGGACCGGGTTTCCGGTTTCGGGATCGATGATCTCCGGATAGAAATGGTCTTCCGAAAAATGGAGCCCCCCGTCGGCGCCGCAACTGAAGGCCAAACCCGGCCCCATGACCTCGGTGATGCCATAGGCCGTGGCGCACTTCACCTGAAAGCCCGCTTCGATCTCCCGGCGC
This sequence comes from Syntrophobacterales bacterium, assembly GCA_020052215.1. Taxonomy (GTDB): domain Bacteria; phylum Desulfobacterota; class Desulfobaccia; order Desulfobaccales; family 0-14-0-80-60-11; genus 0-14-0-80-60-11. The sequence continues at coordinate 4,951 of JAGVPN010000122.1, read as the reverse complement.
GCCTCCGCAGCAAGCGGCGAGGCCACCAGCAGGGCGCTCTTGAGGCTGAGCGCCGCGGGGTCCAGGTCCATGCGGGTCATCACCGTCAAGAGGTGCCGGGCCAGGGGCGGTGTGGTCACCAACACCGAGGTCTTGTAGTCCCTCATCACCATGAGTTCTTTGGCAAAGTTCAGGGTGGCCGGCGGGATTACCGAGGAGCCCAGGTATTCGGCCCCGGCCTGGAGGTCCCGGCGCCAGTTGGCCAGACCCGGCGGCAGGATTATCTGCAAGATGTCTTCCCGGGTGACGCCCGCGGCCACGTACAAGCGGGCCAGGAGTTCCAGCCAGAGCTTGACGTCCGGGACGGCATAGCCCACCACCAGGGGCTTTTCCGTGGTGCCGGGGGAGGACAGGATGCGGACGATGTCACGGAGCGGCACCGCGAACAGACCGTAAGGGTAGTTTTCCGACAGGTCGCCCCGGGTGGTGCAGGGGAGCCGGGCCAAATCATTCAGGCTCCGGATGTCATCCAGGTTCAGCCCCAACCGGTCAAACTGGCGGCGGTAGAACTTCACCTGACGGTAAGCCCGGGTGAGGGTGCTCTGGAGGCGCTCCAGTTGCAGCAGTTCCATCTCCCCCCGGTCCATGGCCTCAATTTCCGGTTGGCGCATGTGCTCCTCCAGTAGTCAGTAGTCAGTAGCCAGTAGTCAGTAAAGGACCCATCATTTTTTCATCGAAGCTATCAGCCCATTTAGAATGCGACCCACTTCCGAAGCCATCTCGAGCAATCTTGCCGCCTCTTGTTCAGCAATATAGTCAAGATTCTTGCATATGATAATTTGAGTTTCCAGTTCTGATAATGATCCTCTGGCATTTCCTAAAAATGTGCGAAATTCTCCTTTGGATAAACGTCCCTGGCCTTCAGCAATATTGCTTGGAATAGAAACCGCTGCCCTACAAAGTTGGCTGGCGAGCCCAAAAACCTCTTCCTTGGGTAACTGTTTGGTCAGGCGATAAATTTCCGTGACCAGGTCCATAGCTTTCTGCCAGCAGATCAAATCCATATAGTATCTGGTCATAAATCATTTCTCCTCAAGTCTACCTGTCCAAAAAAACTGGCTACTGACTACTGACTACTGACTACTTACCTCCCCTCGGTGAACTCCTTGTAGTCCCGGCCCAGGTAAGCCCGGGTCACCTGGCGGTCCTGGAGCAGGTCGGCGGCCGGCCCGCTTAAGATGATCCGGCCCGTTTCCAGGACGTAGGCCCGGTCAGCCACCTTCAGCGCCGCCCGGGCGTTCTGCTCCACCAGGAGAATGGTTACCCCCTCCTGGCGCAACTGGCTCAGCCGGGCCAGGATGTCTTCCACCACGATGGGGGCCAGGCCCAGGGACGGCTCATCCAACAGCAAGAGCCGGGGGCGGGCCATCAAGGCCCGGCCGATGGCCAGCATCTGTTGCTCCCCGCCGCTCATGGTGCCGGCCTGCTGGGCCAGGCGGTCTTGTAACCGGGGAAAGAGCTGAAAGACCCGCTCCAGGTCAGCGTTGATGGCGGCCTTGGACTCTTTGCGGTAGCGGCGGTACGCCCCCAGCTCCAGGTTCTCCGCCACGGTCATGGGCGCGAAGAGCTGGCGGCCTTCGGGTACCTGGGAAAGCCCCAGCCCCACGATCTCTTCGGGCGCCAGACCCTGAAGCGAACGCCCGGAAAACTCCAGGTCTCCATCTTTCCGGACCAGTCCGCAGACCGCGTTGAGCAGGGTGGTCTTCCCCGCGCCGTTGGCCCCGATGAGGGTGACGATCTCGCCCTCCCGGATGTGCATGGTCACGCCGCTCAAGGCCCGGACGGAGCCGTAATAGGCGGAGAGGTTGCGAATCTTTAACATTAGGGGTTTCGGTTTAGGTCCTGGGGTTTGGGTTAAAACAAGTACCGGTCAATGTGCCAAATTGTGGTCATTTATTAGGAATAATGACCAATTTATCAGTCATATATTGTAGGCACCGCCCAACATGAATCTAAAAGCCGGCGGGCAGTGCCCGCCCTACATAATTTGTCACAGGTGGAACAGGCTTTCCAGCCTGTTCCGCACAGGCTGGAAGCCTGTGCCACCAGGGCTTTCTCTCACAGAAAACCGAAAACCGTCTTTAAGTCTGCCAGTCCGTCCCCAAATACGCCGCAATCACCTCCGGGTTCTTCTGGATGGCCCGGGGCGGGCCGTCGGCGATGAGCTTGCCGTAGTTGAGCACCGCAATCTCGTCGGCCACCTCCATGGTGAGGCCCATGTCGTGCTCCACCAGGAGGGTGGTAATGCCCTGGCGGCGCAACTCCAGGATCAGGTCATGGAGCCGCTCGGTCTCCACCGCGTCCAGCCCCGAGGCCGGCTCATCCAGGAGGAGGAGGGTGGGGGCCGAGGCCAAAGCCCGGGCGATTTCCAGCATCCGTTTGAGTCCCAGGGGCAGCACCGCGGCGGACTGCCGGGCCCGGTCGGCCAGCCCCACGAACTCCAGGACCTCCATGGCCTTGTGCCGGATCACCTTTTCTTCCGTGCGGGTCCAGGGAAACTGCAAGGCCCCGGCCAAGAGACCGGCGCGGCTCAGGCGGTGGCGGCCCACCATGACGTTTTCCAGGACCGTCATGTGGTCAAAGAGCTGCACCAGTTGAAAGGTGCGGGCGATCCCCTGCCGGGCGATGCGGTGGGCCGGGCGTCCCTGGATCGCTTCGCCCTGAAAGACGATGCGGCCCGCCTGGGGGGATAAAAAGCCCGTCACCAGGTTGAACAGGGTGGTCTTGCCGGCGCCGTTGGGGCCGATGACCGCCTTGACGGTGCCCCGGGCCACCCCAAAGCTCACCTGCTCCACGGCCTGGAGGCCGCCGAAGGCCAGGCTGACTCCGTCTAGTGACAGCAATACGTTGTTTTGTTGCATCATCATCTGTTAGCAATTAGCAGTTAGCTTCGCGTTTCAGGATTACCTTAACAAAGTTCTCAGAGTTTTTCTCCCTCCCCCTTGATGGGGGAGGGCTGGGGTGGGGGTGTAACCGCTGGGGATTGCGTCAACCTATCCCCCTCCCCCCAACCCCCTCCCACCAGGGGAGGGGGAGTTATTGAGGCCAATATTTTGCAGGGTATCTATGGGACACGATATAGGGAAAAGATTAAGATTCATAGACTATAACTCATGAGTTACCCAATAGATTTCGATTACCAACTCCATGGCTTTATTCCCTGCGACCAAATCTCTCTATGGCTGCACCATCCGCATGGCTCCTTGACAAAAAGACCAGAATAGCTAATTTTTTACTGACTACTGACTACTAACTGCTAACTGCTAAAAGCTAATCCTCCCTCCTTGCCGCTTGTAACGCCGGTTTTCGTAGAGGTCCAGGATGCCCCGGACCAGGCCCCGGGGCAGGAAGATCATCACCGCCATGAGGATGGCCCCGAAGATGACCATTTCGAAATCGTGAAATACCGTGAGTAATTCCGGGAGCACGGTGAGCGCCCCGGCCCCCAGGAGCGAGCCCCAGATGCTGGCCATGCCGCCCAGGACCACCATGGTCACCAGCTTGATGGAAAACATGAAGCCGAAGGACGACGGGGCGATGAAGTTGAGGGTGTGGGCGTAGAGAGACCCGGCCAGGGAGGCGTAGAGGGCGCTCCAGACGAAGATCTTGAGTTTCAGGCGGAAGGTGTCGACCCCGAGAGACTCGGCGGCGGCTTCGCCGTCGTGCAAGGCCCGGATGGCCCGGCCGGTGCGGGAGCCCACCAGGTTGGCGCTGATATAGAGGATCAACCCCAGAATAATCCAGATCAACAGATAGAGGCGCCGGGGGGTATTGAAGGCGAAGCCGGCCAGGGACAGCGACGGGATGCCGCTGAGCCCCGAGGGTCCGCCGGTGAGACCGTCGGCTTCGTTCAGGATGATGTAGACGATGATGCCGAACCCCAGGGTGGCCATGGCCAGGTAATAGCCCCGGAGCTTCAGGGCCGGGATGCCGATGAGGAAGGCGGCGGCGCCTGAGACCGCCAGTCCGGCCACCAGGGCCAGCCAGGGATCGACGCCGACGGTGGCGGTGAGAATGCCGGAGGTGTAGGCCCCCAGGCCGAAGAAGGCGGCGTGTCCTAAGGAAATCTGCCCGGCGTAGCCCAGGAGCAGGTTGAGCCCCACCACCAACAGGGTGTGGATGCCGATGAAGTTAAGGAGGGTGTAATAGTAGTCCTGGTCCATGAAGATGGCGATGGCCCCGGCCACCATGGCGAAGAGGAGCCAGCGGTTGAAGAACCGGGGCTGGGTCATTTCCGTCCTCCCACCAGCCCTTGGGGGCGCAGGAACAGGACCAGGAGGAGCAGGAGAAAGGCCACCGCATCCCGGTAGCCGGAGGAGATAAAGCCGGTAGCCAGGGCCTCGGCCACGCCCAGGACCAGGCCACCCAGGACCCCGCCCGCCAGGCTTCCCAGGCCGCCGATAATGGCGGCGGAAAACCCCTTGAGGCCCAGCATGGTGCCCATGTCATAGACCCCGAGGGTGAGAGGGGCGATGAGAATGCCGGCCCCGGCGCCCAGGGCGGCGCTGAGCCCGAAGGAGAGCTGGACCATGCGGCCGGCGGCGATGCCCACCAGGCGGGCGGCCCGGGTGTTGTAGGCGCAGGCCCGCATGGCCTTGCCCACCAAGGTGAGGCGAAAGAAGGCCTCCAGGGCCGCGACCGCAATCGCGGTGATCCCCAGCACCCAGAGGTTTTGGGGCAAGATAGTGGCGGGACCCAGGTGGATGGGGACATTGCCGGAAAACGGCGGCAGGGTGTAGGCATCTTTGCCCCACAGGAGCATGGCCACGCCTTTGATCAGGACGGCGCCGCCCACGGTGATGATGATCAGGGCGATGGGGGTGGGGTCCTTCACCGGGCGCAGGGCCAGGCGCTCAAACACCAGCCCCACGCAGGTCACCAGGACCACGGCGCCGGCAAAGGCCAGGGGGAG
>JAGVPN010000030.1 GCA_020052215.1 Syntrophobacterales bacterium | reverse complement strand
TGCGACATTCAGGCAGCATAATCAGCCCTCCTTTGTCGATTTTGGGACCAGATTATGCTAATAAATTACTTAAGTCAAGTTTTAATTGACGTTGTAGGGCTAATACCGCCAGAACTTAGCCTGGCGCACCAAGAGGCTCAATGGTAATCAAAACACAGGAGGATTTACAGGTGAAGATCGAGGACGAAATCATCCAGCAGCTCCAGGAAGACCTGAAGGCCTGCAAGTCTGTGGACGACTTGCTGGGAAAAGCTGGAGCCATTAAAAAGCTCATCAAGAAGACCGTCGAGCGTATGCTGGACGCAGAACTGACAGAACATCCGGGTTATGAGAAGTATTCCCCTTCAGGGAAGGCCCCCCGAAAAAGTTCAGAATATTTCTGCAAGATATATCTGGGACACACCCCTATCCCTTAGCGGACCAAGCTGCTTTCTCTCTGTGTCGCGGCCTGGCGGAAGCCCTGGCCCAGGCGGCCGGGCTAAAAATCAAAGGCGTGGACAAGATCTCCACCGGGATCCGCATCATTGCTCCCCGGGATGCGGGGGAAACTTACCGGCTGGCCAAGGCGGCCAGCCCCACCCCCATTGAAGTGGGGGAGGAAGAGATCAAGGCCCACCTCCAGGCGGTGTTTATGGTAAGTCCCTGACATCGGGGTTTTTCCTGCCCTTCCTTTACAAAGGTTAACTTTGTGGTTACTATTTAGCTAATTAACCGTTGGAGGACATCCGTGAACGATACGAAGAAATTGGTGGAACAAGCCCTGGAAAAAATTCGTCCCATGTTGCAGCGTGATGGGGGCGATATTGAACTCGTGGAAGTGAACGACGGCGTGGTCAAAGTCCGTCTCACCGGGGCCTGCAAAGGCTGCCCCATGTCTCAGATGACCCTTAAACAAGGGGTGGAAAAGCTGCTTCTGAAGGAAGTCCCGGGCCTGAAAGAGGTCCAGGCCGTTTAGCCGGCGTGGTCGGCGGCCGGAGCGACACTCCCGTTCGGCCCGCCGGCCACCCGGTTTTTCCACTTCGCCAGGTTTCGAAACTGCCCCATCTGCCCAGGGGTAAGAAAGTCCCGGCTCAAATGTGCTTGACATCAAGGCGTAACCAGCCATAATAACAACACGTGGGGATGTAGCTCAGCTGGAAGAGCGCCTGCTTCGCATGCAGGAGGTCAGGGGTTCAAGTCCCCTCATCTCCACCAAAGATTTAAATTAATTGCGGCTCATGGCCTCCATGGGCCGCTTTTTTGTGTGTGACTCCATGTGTGACTTTTCTTCCAGGCTCGCCATGACGTCCCGCAGTTGGGGATCAATCACCTGTAAGTACCTTTCCGTAGCGGCCTTGCTCTGATGTCTGAGGAGACGGCTTACCTGGGTAATAGAAAATTTCTGTCTAGCTGCCAGGTAGCTGGCCACATAATGCCGGATCGCATGGAAGCCAAATTAGCGGACACCGGCCCGATTGCATATGGTGCGCATGAGCTTTGGGTGATGCAAATACCTGGTGCCGGTCTTGGGGTTGAGAAAACCCCGTTCATTTTGGTTGCGCCTCTCCCATAATTGCTGGAGAGTCTCGTGAAGAACTTCGTTCATCGGCACCTTGTCCCCAGCCCAGGAACCGTCCCGGCGTTTGCGAGTCCACAGGCGGACCGTTCGCTTCTGGAAGTTCACATCCTCCCACCGTAACCGTAAGATCTCGTCAATCCTGGCCATGGTGTGGTAGATGACTAAAAGCAACTACAACCGCGAGTGGCTGGTGGAGAAAAATGGCTTCAAAAGCCCCTGGCAGGCCAGGGCCCAGTGGCTCGCCCAAGCCTCACTCGCTCGAGCAGCTTAATAAAAACTTGTATCCAGGAAACCGGATGCGGTACAATTAACCGTGACACTGCTTCTCTGAGCTTCATCGGCGTCTTCCAAGGCTGTGTTTTTTCTCTCAAAATCACCTCAGCACCGGAACGCCGATGAGGCTTAATTTTTTAAAAAAGCTGTTTCAAAAAGACTTTTGCAAGAGGATCAATGGCTAGACTATAAATTCAGTGTGGGGGATGGGGGGCTATGAGACTTCTCACCAGGTCAGACTTTGACGGCTTGATTTGCGCGGTGTTGCTTAAAGAGATCGGACTCTTGGACAGTTGGACCTTTGTCCATCCCAAGGACGTACAAGAAGGCTTAATTGAGGTCACGGATAATGACATCCTGGCCAATGTCCCTTATATCCCGGGGGTCGGCCTCTGGTTCGACCATCATGCCAGTGAGGAAGAGCGGCATCATTTTAATTTTACCTTCAAGGGCATGGCCAAAATGGCCCCCAGTTGCGCCCGGATCATCTGGGAATATTATAGCGGCCATGAGCGGTTTCCCGCCAGTTTCGACGAAATGATGTTTTTCGTGGATAAATGCGACAGCGGCCGCCTGTCCACGGAGGACATTGAAAACCCCCAAGGCTGGGTGCTGTTGAGCTTTATCATGGATCCCCGCACCGGCCTGGGCCGCTATCGGGATTACCGGATCAGCAATTATCAGCTGATGATGGAACTGGTGGAGTGGTGCCGGACCAAGCCGGTGGAGTGGATTCTCGAAATGCCGGATGTAGAGGAGCGGATTGAGCGGTATTTTGAGCAGGACCAGGTTTTCCGGCAGATGATCAAAGAGAACACGACGCTGCACGGCAACCTGGTGGTCCTGGATTTGCGCCGGCAGCCGGAGATTTACACCGGCAACCGCTTCGTCATCTATCCTATGTACCCCCAATGCAACATCAGCATGCAGATCATTATGGGCAAGCAGAACCAGAATACCGTCTTTACCGTGGGACACAGCATCATCCAGAGAACCAGTAAGACGGACGTGGGTACTCTGATGCTCAAATACGGCGGCGGCGGTCACCGCGCCGTGGGCACCTGCCAGGTGGACAACGCCAAAGCCGAGCAGGTCAAACTGGAATTAATCGAGGCGATCGCTAAAGATGGGTGATCCCACTGCGTGTCTATGGTGCGCCCGCCGTGCGCACCCGGCCTGATTTCATACTAACAATCATTTCCTCACGGACACAACGAAGCATGAAAATGTCGCACCGTCACCCTCGGCGGTGAGATGTAGGACAGCCGCCCCCGGCTGTCCATGGGCAGGCG
>JAGVPN010000221.1 GCA_020052215.1 Syntrophobacterales bacterium | reverse complement strand
GGAGATCAAAGAACTGATCAGGCAAATTCGATTAGCCGGTAAGGGCAAACCGCAGTTGTTCCCTCCCCCTTGATGGGGGAGGGTTAGGGTGGGGGTGACGAAACCATGAAAAGATACAGCGCCTTATCCCCCTCCCCCTAACCCCCTCCCACCAGGGGAGGGGAAATTTTATGATCCTAACTTAGTGAAGCTACACCTGAAGCACGATCCTATCCCTGCAAATTATGAGGTCGCATGAGCGCCCAACTGAAAGATTTGACCCGTTTGAACCAGCCGAGCCCGGCCCGGTCGGCTATGGTCAAGGTCAGCTACGGAGTCCATAACCTGGAGGCGGCCATCGCCGGCAAATCCGTCAGCGAGGTGCGCCAGTCCTTGAGAGAGCCGTTGAACATCGACCCCCGGGCCTTGGCCCTGGTGAACGGCCGGGACGTGGCGGCCTCGTATATCCTGAAGCAGGGCGACCAACTGGAGTTCGTGCGCCTGGCGGGAGAAAAGGGCAGGGAGCGCCTGGCGCGGCCTGGTTTGTCCTCGGAGTTAAGTGTGGTTAACCTTTCCTAAGCCTCCTCCAGCCAGCCAATCCTAGGAGGCCGGAGCCGAGCAGGAGCACGGGGGAGGGGAGAGGGACCGGGGTTAGCAAAAAAGCATGTGTGGAGCCATCCCGGCTATCGTATCCGTCTCCCACTATTTGCCCCGCTTGATTTATGGCTCTAGCATATTCCAAGATTACACCAGCGGGAAGATCAATTAGATTGTTAAGGTCTTGCATGCCGCTCTCTGTGGTTATTAAAAAGGCATGGTTCGCACCGCCGCCAACCGTGTTCGAAGAACCTACCACCTGACCACTGGCATTAATGCCCAGGGCTTGACTGTTAGTTCCCCCAAGGGTGCCCAGGTCTTGCATGGAGCTATTCGGAATTGCCGTATTCATTAAAAAGGCATGATCATACCCATTAGCAGTTCTTGCTACACCTACAACCAGGCCACTGTTGTTAATATCATTGGCGTTACTATAATCTCCGCCTAACGTTCCCAGGGTCTGGACGGCGCCCCCGGGATTCATTAAAAAAGCCCGCCAATAATTATTATTAAATACAGCGCCTACTACTTGTCCATTGTCGTTAATGGCATTGGCATCGCCCCTTATTCCCAAGTCCTGTATGGCACCCCCCGGGTTTTTTAAAAATGCATTGTATTGACTACCGTTCTGTATCACGCCCACCACCTGGCCGCTGTTGTTAATACCAATAGCGGCAGCATAACTGCTGCCGATTGTCAAATCCTGCATGGCACTCCCCGGGTTTAATAAAAAAGCATGGTATTGGTTACCGTTGTTTGCTGGGGTATTTGCCGCGCCTACGACCTGGCCGTTGTTATTGATATTATTGGCACTACCCTGGTGTCCGCCTAAAGTTCCCAGATTGATCATGGCGCTACCGGGATTCTTTAAAAAAGCCTGCCCCAATCCGTTGTTATCTATTGAGCGTCCAACCACTTGGCCATTATCATTAATGTCATAGGCTATAGTAGTAGTTCCTCCCAGGCTGCCCAAGTCAAGAAAAGTATAATTGGTGGCCGCTGCGGGGAAAGTAAGGGAGAGAAAACCCCCCAGGCTGAAAAGAATGACTAAGAAAGATGCATTTCTCATGGTAGCTCCTCAGCGATTTCATATTAGGCGACCATCTTCGCCGCCGCACTCTAAAATGGTTTTTTGGATACCTCTTCCCGGGTATAAATCTGTTTATGCTCCCATTTCACAATAAAAGGGCCGCATGCTTCCGGGCAACCCGGCTATCTTTGTAATAGCCGCGGCTTCCCGTCACCGCCTCGCGCCGGTTTTGGCATTATCTGATATAAATTTAAATATTAAGCGCCTTTGCCCACCGAAGTCAATGATAAAGTTTTTTGTAGAGTGCGGAGTCCAGTTTTCAGGAAAAATGGGGAACTCCTAAGAAAAGCAGGCGAACCTGGTTCGCATGATGCGGCGATTGGTAGTCCTCTCCCCGTGGCACCCCGATGGCTGGCCGGTTGAGGCGTAAGCTCTGACAGCTCTGGCGCTCGCCTTTGACAGAATCACCGGAAAAAGGTATATATTATAATTGACGCGGGGTAGATAGGGGACCCAAGGTCCGATTACCCCATACGATCAATCACAACGGAGAATATCTATGGCCCGGGTTACCATTGAAGACTGCCTGGAACAAGTACCGACTCGCTTCGGCCTGATCCACCTGGCGGCCAAGCGGGTGCGCCAGATCTACCGCGGGGCGCCGGTTTTGGTCAAAGGGGACAACAAAGAAATCGTCATGGCCCTGCGGGAGATCGCCGCCGCCAAAATCGTGCCCACCACCCCCTTGAAAGCCCTGCCGGAACCCGAAGAAGAATAATCCCCCACCATCACGCCCGGACCTGCCGTTGCCGCGCTCCAGCGTGGCCCGGCCGGGGTTTGCCCTGGCGGCGCTTTTGCCAACAATCATTTCCTCACGGACACAACGAAAAATGAAAAATGGCCGGTGTTGGTGGGGCGGCCGTCCCTGGCCGCCTCTCGCTGGCGGGCACGGAGGCCCGCCCCACCGAGCTATTTTCATATAAAAGTCATGTAGGGTGCGCACCGCGCACCCTGACATGGCGGGCAGTGCCCACCCTACGTTTAATACCAATTGGCAGTCAATGGGTGGCACAGGCTTTCCAGCCTGTGCGGGCGCAGGCTAAAGCCTGCGGCTACAAAAGTAGCTCTTTGAACGCAACTCGGTATAATTCCTCCCGTTTCCCAGTTCCTGTCGGGTAACGCCAATGGGCGGCTAAGCTCTGCTTTGCCGGGTGGTGCGCAGTGCGCACCCTACAAATCCTACAAATTCTCAGTCAAGGGCGGACACATAGGTCGCTACAAGGAAATAGCCGTTTGTTTGCAACTTGGTATTACCTCTTATCCCGGCAGGGTACCCGCACCGGCGCTGCCCCAGCACAGAACCGGGCCGTTTGCTTCCGGCGCGCCATCCGGCCCCCAAATCTCCAGGTCCACCTGCCATACCTCAGTCGAGGGCCAGTTGGCCACGATGTCATGCTCCACAAATTCCTGCAGTTCCCGGGAGGCCGCTTTAAGCTCCTGGTTATCGGCTGCGGCGGTGAGCAAGGCCCCCAGGAGATCCACAAACTTCTCCTGCCAGGGCGGCTGGCCGGATTCACCCGCGACCTTCAACCATTCGCCGCTATTCCGGCAACCGGGTAAGGATAACTGTACCTTCCGGAGGGCGGTCCATTCCGGCCAGCCTTTCAAAGTGAGGAACAGGGGCCGGGAAGCGCGGCCCAGGAGCAGGGGGACCGACTGGTCCGGCGTTTCGGGGGCCATCACCCGGCGCCACAGGCGATAGCGCAGTTTGGCCAGCTCGGGGTCCACCGTTTCGGCGACCCCGGAGACGGGTCCGTAAGACCCCCGATCCTCCCAGGGTTCCGGCTTGAGGATATCTTGCAGCCAGTCTTGCCCCTGGTCCACCCGCAGGAGTTGGGCTTCCTGGTCGGCCTGCATTTTTTCCAACTGCCAGGCCAGGGACCAGACATTGGCTGGGGGCGGTTGGGGCTCCGGGGCCGCGGCTTGCCCATAGCCGCGAATGGCCTGGACCAAACTCTCACCATCCCCCCCTTGGTCCCGGCGATAATTTTCGAAGGCCCGCCACTGGCTAAGGTCTCCGGGCTTATAATGCTCCAACTCCCGGGGATGGACCTCGGCTTCCGAGGGCAACGTCATCCCACGATACGGCAGTTGCTCAGGCCACCCCGGGATCACTCCCACCTTCAAGTCAGGGAAGTACAGCGGTAAGGTCCAGAACTCTTCCCGCCACGGCAGGATTACCGGAAAGGCGGCGATGTGCCAGGCCGATGCCATAAGCGCCTCCAGTGGCTTCGTTTTAGGACACGGCGCGCCGTGCTCCTCCAGGGAAAAGGTAAATTATTTTCTCTCCGGGTAAGACGCTGAAGCCTATCTATTCATATCTCAGGAGCTTCCCAGATACAAGCGGGGCGCGAACCGCCCCCACGGGAATTTTTCGAAGCAGTTGCGCCTGGGCCTGTGCCCCACCCGTAAATGATGAAAAGTTCAGTGGGGCCGGCATCCGTGCCCGCCGCCTTGGGTGGCACAGGTTTTCAACCTGTGCACCCGCACCGGCAAGATGCCGGTGCCACCAACAACTTTTCGGGACAGGGATGTAGGGCGGGCACTGCCCGCCGATTCCTGGGATTGTCCTGAATTATCTGGTGCCTAGGACGCACCCTTGCAACTAACTAAACATGGTACGGGTGGCCGCACTTGATGGTCATGGCCCGATAGAGCTGCTCCAGGAGGACGAGGCGGCTCAGTTCATGGGTCAGGGTGAGGCGGGCCAGGGCCAGGCGCTCGGCGGCCGCGGCCAGGGTTCCCGGGTCCAGTCCCAGGTGCCCGCCGATGAGGAAGGTTAGGGGGCGGGCTTCCAGTTCCCGTTGGGTGAGCCAGGCGGCGAATTCTTCCGAGGAAAATTGACGGCCTTGAGGGGTGAGGGCCACCACGTAGACCCGGGGCGGAATCTGAGCCTGGAGACGCTGGCCTTCCCGAACCTTGATGGCCTCAGCGGCTAAACCGCCTGCCTCTTTCTCTTCCCGGACGCTTTTCAGGGTCAGGTGCAGGAAGGGTTGCAGGCGCTTCTGATAGAAGGCCAGGCCGTCCCGGATGAAGGCTTCCCGGGTCTTGCCTACCATGAGGATGGTTATGTGAAGCATTAAGCGCCCCGGGGGCAGAATTTAAGGCTCTTTTTCATTGAGCAGGAGAAAGCGGCTCTTGCCGGAGGCGATGCGGGCGCCGTCGGCCAGGCGGATGATCTCGCCTTCGGCCAGGCGGCGGCTGCCGTTTTTGGTGTGGAGCACCCCCCGCACCAGGATTGGTTCATCCGGTTTGAGGGGCGCATGAAAGCGCACCTCCAGGCCCAGGGTGAGGCCGGGGCCGGCAAAATGCCACACCGCGTGGGCCATCATCTCATCCAGCAGGGTGGCCAGGATGCCGCCGTGGATGACGCCGGCCCAGCCCTGGAACTCCCGGGGCAGCGCCAGCTCGGTTTCGGCCGCCATCTCGGCTTCCTGGTAGCGAACCGAGATCTTCAACCCCCGGGGATTGTTCTGACCGCAGACAAAGCAGTAATTATCGGCGATGGGAATAGTCATGACATACCAAGATGAGAATGTGGGGCCAGGGCCGCAGGATTCCCGGCCGTCCCCTGTTTCGGGCTAAACCGCCAGGGGGTCCATCTTAATGGGACCCATCACCTCACCCTGGGCCAGGCGGCGGCCCAGGTCCCGGGCCTGCTCCAGGACCTCCGGCCGGTCATTGATGGCCCCTTTTTCATCCACCCCCCGCACCAGGAGCTCGGCGGCATACCTGACATTGATGGCGTCGAAGAAATACTTGGCCACCAGGCGGGAACCCACGAACAGCAGCCGCCCCTTGGTGGCGCCGGTGCACAACAGCACTCCCTGGCGGTTGCCGCCGGGGAAATCATCCTTGAGCACGTAGCGCCGGGCCCACAGGGCCTGGGTCCGGTCGATCATGGTCTTGGCCTGGGCCGACAAACTGTAAAAGAACACCGGCGACCCCAGGGCCACCACGTCGGCCTCCACCAGCTTGTCATACAGCCCCCGCATTTCATCCTTAATAGGACAGGTGCCATCCTTGAAACAATGATATATTTCCAGACAGGGGGAAATTTTCATCTCGCGCAGGAAGATTTCTTCCACCAGCGCCCCGGCCGCCGCCGCCCCCTGGAGGAAGGCCTTCATGAGGGTGTCCGAGTTCCCCTGCCGCCGGGGACTGCCAAAGATGCCCAAAATTTTCATAGCCATCTCCTTGAGGTGATTAGTAACAATATGGATAACCGCGGGGAGATGTCAAGGAGAGACGGGGTTTTTAGTTTATGAAAACAATGGAAATAGTGGTGTCCGTCCACAACCGGGAATCTCTGGCCACCGCCCTGGACCAGGGCGTGGGAGGGGTGGCGGCCCATTTGCCCCGGAACCCGGATTTCCAGGTGTTCTCCGAACTCGCGGCCTGGCGGGACGCGGCCCGGCAGCAGGGAGTCAAGTTCTATCTCACCTGGGATTGGCTGGTGCGGGAGCGGGAGCTTGCCGAAGCGCCGGATAGGCTCGACGCCGTGGCCCGTCTCGATCCCGACGCCTTGCAGCTTCGAGACCTGGGCCTGGTCCGGGAGACGCGCCGGCGTTATCCCAACCTCCCGCTCCAGGCCGCCGGCAACTTCGGGGCCCACAACTCCCCGGGAGTGCAACTGGCGGCCACCCTGGGATTTTCCCGGGTGGTGGTGGCGGGACCCATCAGCCTGAAGGACCTGGCCTTGATGCGGCGTCAAACCGCCATGCCCCTGGCCGTTACCCTGGGCACCTTTTGCCCGGGTTATGCCGGCCTGTGCCTCATGGAAGAGTACCTGGGGGTGGGCTGCGAGGCCTGCTGCCTGGCCCGGCCGGAAAACGCCGGGACCCTGATGGCCACCCTGGAGACCCTTTCCGGGCTGTGTCAGTTGGGGATAGAGGCGGTCCAACTCAGGGGGGATCTCTTGGCGCCCGCCTCCCTGGCCCGGGTAATCGGCCTCTATCAATCCGTGGCTACGGCCTCCCCCATGGAGCGGCCCCGGGTCCTGGCCGCCGCCCGGCAGGTGGTGGAGGCCTTTGGGGAGACCATCCGGATGTCCCCCCCGCCCCCGGAAACCCCTCCCGGCCCCCCGGTGTACCCGCTGCCGCCCTCGCAGCGCAGCACTTCGAGTTCCTCCCAGCCCGGGTTGCTGGGGCGGGGCCGCGTCTGGCTGGAGGCCCGGGATTACGTCGAGGCCGGGGCGCTGGCCCGGGAGTGGCGGGAGCCCCTGCTGCTGGCGCTGACTTCGGATAACTATGCCGCCTTTCTTCAAGAGCATCGCCACTGGGACCCCCGGCGGCTCCTCTGGCGGCTGCCCCCCGCCATCCCGGAATCGGCCCTGGGGTTCTACCAGAAAGCCCTGGAAACCCTCAGACAGGGAGGCTATTATCGCTTTGTGGCCGGAGATTGGGGCGCGGTGGCCCTGGTTGGGGCTGCCGGGAACCAGATCTTTGGCGATCAAACCCTGGGGGTGCGCAACTCCTGGTCCATGGCCACCAGCCGGGAGTTCAACGTGAATCGGGTCTGCCTGCCCCCGGGACATCGGTCCGACCACTGGCAGGAGATCCTGGCGGCCACCCCGTTCGGCAGTTTCTGGAGCTACCTCTATCGCTGCGCCGCCCTGGCCGTCTGCCCCTTCGATGCCGCGGCCCTGACCCCGCCGGAAAACCTGCGCTGGATAATGGAAGACGGCAAGGCCCTCCTTTGCCTCAAAGCTCCCCAGAATCTCCACGAGCTGGAGAACTGGTTCAAACAGCAGTCCATCCTCCCCCTGGTGGTGGCCCTGCCCCACAGCCCCCGGCCCCGGGGCCAACTCCCCCCCTGGCTGGTCCCCCGCCCTTTGGCCCGCCCCCGCCGGTGGTAGCGTCCTAACTTGGTTTTAGATTTTTACAGGCGATTGCAAAAAAAAAAGCCCCTGGCAAGCCAGGAGCTAGGCAAAATCAGAAATATTTAGTTTTCAGCAAATAATCTTGTGTATCTATATAAGGCTCCAGTAAGTCTTTGTCAAGGGATTTTTTAGGGGAGAAATCTTTTTTGCTGCCATTTTCGCCGCCATCGCCACCAGACGATCAAAAACTTACAGGTATTTAAGTTCTTGGGCTTTAGCCTCATCCAAGATGGCTTCGGTCACCTGCCTCCCTTTATTATCTGTCCTTTCTTTTCGAATAAGAACCTGCTCGCTTAAAAGTTCATTAATTGCGTCCCGCCGGTCTTTTGCTGTCCCGGGTATATTGTGCCGACTGTCTTGCGCCCACTGGTCTATCACCCTCACACTCCAATATATGAGTGGTGCCGGACCCTTTTTGACCATCTTGACGATTGATTCCTTAACTTCATGCTTGTCTGCTTTGGGCACCTGCTTTATTTCAATCAGGTCCTTTTCTCCGCCAGCAGCAGCTACTAAATCCGCCGCAACCTGGCCAGGAACCCCGACAATCACTACCCGCTGATCGTATCGGTTACGCAATATCGTCACCAGTTTCACATAATCGCGATCTCCTGATACAATCAAAAAAACCTTATTTCGCCTTGCTGTGTATGCTTCGATTGCCTCTAATACTGCGTCAAGGGCCAACACCATATCCGCTGCATTTTTCACCCTTTCAACCGACTTACCACCACGGTCATATATAGTTCTCTTTACTGGAATATTTATAGCTTCTATGCCAGCAACCTGCAATGCACGGTTCAATTCGCTTGGATGCTCTGAAAAATCAGCGTAGGCCCTCATGATTGAAGGCCGCCCATACTTCCTGGCCTTTTCTACCAAGCTCTGTAAATCTGGCTCAATGCCGTGATAATTTAATAGCCCATATCTAAGGTTTTCCAAATCAATGAATACTGCTACCTCTTCATCCATAGCAAATCTCCTAAAATTTAATTCACTGTCAAAAATTTAGCACCCATGTGATTTTTGTCAAGGTCTATTAGATTTAGGACACTATTCCGCCGGTAAATAAATTGCAGGCTAAAGGCCTTTTTGTTATATTTATGCCGATATTGAGAGGTATATCCTCGAAGCAAGGAGCGTTTTAATGACCTCAAAGTCATCTCGGCTTTCCTGGAACCTAGCTCGGATGCTGATGCTGGCCGTCTGCATCCTGGCCTTGGCCTCACCTGGCTGGGGGGCCGGCAAGGCCGCCCCGGACTTTTCCCTGAAAGATGTGCTGCAAGGCAAAGAATACTCCCTTAGCCAGTTCAAGGGTAAGGTGGTCATGATCAACTTTTTTACCTTCTTCTGTGGTCCGTGCCGGGATGAAATGCCGGACCTGAACAAAATCAATAACGAACTCAAGGGGAAAGGCTTTCAGACCCTGGGTATCGCCCTCAGTTCCGACCCCACCCAAATCCGCTTCCTGGTGAAGCAACTGGGCCTGGAATACCCGGTGCTCATCGGCAACGACAAGGTGAGTGACGCCTATGGGAGCATCGCGGTGGTGCCCACCACGGTAATTATCGACAAGTCAGGCAACGTCGCCCAGAGGATCGAGGGGACCCGGAAAAAAGAAGTTTTCCAGAAAATGATCGAACCCTTGCTGTAAGGGGCGCACGGGCTGATACCCCGCCAACCATCCGGCTGGCGCCCATTAACCCCTTACGGCGGAACCACGAACCGAAATAAGGTGAGGGGAAGCAGCCCGGGGGAATTTCTCCGCTCCCGCGCCTATCCCCTTCCCCATGCCCTTTAACCGGAGAGGATCATCTATGGGACCCTGGCAGGAACTTCCGGAATGGGGACAGGAATTGGCGGACCACCTCCACGAGGGCGAATCAGCCCTCTTTATCCTCCATGGGCAGGTCTTCGATTATACCCGGGTGAACGGCGATTATCTGCCATTCCGTCATTTTCTGGGCCATTGGCTGGCCCAGGAGCGGCATGTAGTCTTCTACAATCTCGGCCTGGGGCTGGAGTTTGGGGACGACGTCGGCGAAAACGCCTTCCGGCAAGCCCTGGAGCCGCCGACCCAGGGGCTGGCACCGGGGGAAGAAGACGAAGAGGATGTCTCCCGGGTCCGGGCTCGGGCCTTGCGGGCCCTGGGCCAGCCCCAGGCTCAACCTCTGCCCCAAAGCCCCCGGGAAGTCCTGCAACTGGCGGAGCGGGTAATGACCCGACCTTGCCGGCAGGCCGGTCTGTCCCAACCCCTGGCCCTGGTCCTGGAATACGCCGAAACCATCGCGCCGGCGGTGGACCTGGGGTCCATGGGAGAGCCGGACCGGGCTGCCCTGGTCACCCTGCTGCGCTGGGCCCGGCAGCGGGAGCTGGTGGAGCAGGGCCACGTGGTTATCCTGACCACCGGCAACCTGGCGGAGTTGAACCCGAACCTGCTCTTGAGCCGCCACGGGGCCCAGATCATCGAGGTGCCGCCACCGGATTCGGCCGCCCGCCTCCATTTTATCGAACATCTCCTGGCCTCGGAGACTTGCCGTCTGGAACTGACTTCCCAGGGGTTGGCCAATCTGGCCGCGGGCTTAAGTCTCCAGGTGGTGCGCTCCCTCCTGCGCCGGTCCCGGCGCGTCCCCCTTACCATGGAGATGGTGCGCAAGCAGAAGAAAGATTTGCTGCGCCAGGAACTGGTGGGGCTCATCGAAGTCATCGAACCCCGCTTCGGCCTGGAGGAAATCGGCGGGTTGGAACCCATCAAGGGGTATTTCTCTCAGATTGTCCAGGCCATTCATGCCGGCGACCACAAACTGGTGCCCCGGGGCATCACCATGATGGGACCCCCGGGGGTGGGCAAGACCGCCCTGGCGGAAGCCCTGGCCCGGGACATCGGCTTCAATTTCGTCAAGCTGCTCAACCCCCGGACCAAGTGGGTGGGAGAAAGTGAACGCAATTTTTTCAAAGCCCTCACCACCCTCCGGAGTCTGACGCCCCTGGTGGTGGTGGAAGACGAGGCCGATCAGAGCGAGCATGGCCGCGATGAATACTCCGGCGACACCGGGGTGAGCAACCGCCTCCGGCAGATGCGCTTTGAGTTCACCGGCGACCCGGCCATCCAGGGCAAAGTCCTGTGGATCAGGATCACCAACCGCCCGGATCGGCTGGACCGGGCGGACCTGCGCTCCGGCCGTTCCAGCGAACGGATTCCCTTCTTCATGCCGGATTTCACCGAAAAGTGTCACATTTTTGAGGTGGTGGCCCGGCGCAGTCAGATTGCCTGCGACTTGGCGGATTTTACCGAGGTCGCCCGCCACCTGGAGGCGCGGCACCCGGAGATCATCACCGGCGGGGACATCGAGGAACTGGTCTTCCGGGCCTACCGCCAGGCGCGTCTGGCGGGCCGGGAACAGGTCAACCCCCAGGACTTTTACCAGGTGATCGACGACTTTCTGCCGCCCCACCAGCCCGAGGTCCTCCGCCACATGGAGCGCCTGGCCCTGAACCAGTGCTCCTCCCGGCGCTTTGTGCCGGACCGGGTCTGGACCTGGGCCGCCGGCGGCGAGGAGGGGGAGGAATGATAATTGCTTGCTTTTATGGCGATTTATTCTTAAGGCTGTGCGCTGAAGATGTGACATAAGTAATAGGCTTTACTGAGGAAAAAATGGAGACATGTCCCATATGCAAACTTAATGACGATCAAATCGTTTTTACGGGATTTGGTGCCCTTGACACTATATTTGAGATAACTTGTCCACGCTGCAAGGAATTTAAATGCACGGACCTTTTTATACATACGCCACCTATCAAGCCTGAACCACAGATATCAGCCTGGATTCGTAACCGCAATGAACGAGGCGCTGAGGTTCCGGTAATAAATTGGGATATGTTCAAAGACCTCCAGGCGAGAATTCCTGATTACAGTCCACGGGAAAAGCAGATAAAACTTCTTCAAAATGTCGAACGAAAGACGGAATACCCGGGCAAAACCGTTAAAATCTTCCCTAAGTATGACATCCCTCTTGCATGGGCCTCAGCCGAAGAAGAATTAAGGTATTATGTACAATCATTAATAGACCGAAATCTGCTTCGGAAAATGAGCCAGGAAATAGGTCCCGTGCCATTATCCATTGCGATAACTGCCGATGGTTGGGATTATCTCGAAAAGCTCGAACGGAATATCGAAAAACGGACCCAGGCATTTGTGGCAATGTCGTTCTCGGAGGATTTGAAATCCACCTGGGAGGGACCGATATACCGGGCTATCAAGAAAGCCGGCTATAAGCCATATCGTGTCGATGCAGAACCGCACACCGACCGAATAGATGCGAAGATTATCTCGGAGATTAAGAATTCCCGTTTCGTCGTAGCCGATGTTACTGACCAGAAGCGAGGAGTCTACTTTGAGGCGGGGTACGCGATAGGTATGGGGCTGCCCGTACTATGGTGTGTCAGGAAAGACGACCTGGACAAGGTTCATTTTGATACGCGCCAATACAACCATATCGTGTGGGAAACGGCGGAAGACCTCGAAACCCGGCTGTATGATTTTATTTGTGCTATTACCGGCAAAGGAAAAGAAGCCTAATAGTGCATACGATGTGGCGTTTTTTACCCCCCTTTGAAAAAGGGGGGCAGGGGGGATTTAAGAAATCCACCTATGCTCAAGTATAACCCCAAGCTGAAAGCCAACGCCCGGCAACTTCGACAAACCCTGACCGACAGTGAGTTATCTTTATGGAGACGATTGCGTGGCAAACAGCTTGCCGGTGTACAATTTTACCGTCAGAAAGCGATTGGCAACTATATTGTTGATTTCTATGCCCCCAGGGCAAGATTGGTTATCGAAATAGACGGTTCCCAGCATCTTGAAGCCCCTCAGGTTGCAAAGGATAGGGAACGGGACGAATACTTGGGCAGACTTGGATTGATGGTTCTGCGCTTCAACAGCAGGCAGGCTTTAAAAGAAACCGAGGCGGTAATGGATGTCGTCTATCGGGTGATAATGGAGAGAATAGCTGAATAAATCCCCCCTACCCCCCTTTTTCAAAGGGGGAATAAAGAAGCAAGGAAAAGGCCGCCATCAAAGACAAGATCATCATTGCCGGGTCTGAGATGATCCTCCAGGAGGAGGCGGGGGAAGGCCAGGTCCGGGTGGCTCGCCGGGCGCCCCTGGAGGCGGTGTTGCGTTATGTGGCCCGGGTCATGCCGGCCCCTCTGCCGGTGTTGCCCCCGGGCGCCCGTTGGCTCTGCCAAAAGAAGGATTTGCTCCTTCTGGTGGTGGAGCATCCCCCCCAATGCCGCACCCTCAGGGTCAGCCGCGGCAAAAAAGGCGAAGACGATTACCACCCTTACCGCCTGGCCTTCCCTTACGTCCTCTATGTCCTGACCTTCTACCGGGACGGTTTCGAGGAAATGAAGATGTTCTTCCGGAACAGTTCCGTGAGTTCTCCCGCCGACACCCTCTATCATACCAACCTGCCCAACGTCCGGGGGGAACCGGGGCACTACGGCAGCCAGAGGGTCTGCTTGCGCTACCGCCCGGAGATGCTGGAGGGGGTGCCCCTGGCCGAGGCGGTGCCGGCGCTCCTGGAGTTCTTCTGGAGCACCGGCTTCAATCAAGATATTGCCAACAGCGCCTTCGGGCGGGCCCAGGCTCGGGACCCGCGCTTGGCCAGCCTGGAAGCCTGGGAAGCGGCCAGTGGGGAAAATCCCCTCTTTCCTTTAGAGGTGGATTGGGAACCGGTTAATCGGGATTTGCCGGGCTTGTGGTTGGAATGCTTGGAGCTGCATGGCGAGACGGCTGACCCCATTGCCGCGGCCGGCGAACTGGCGGATATCCTCTACCGGCTGCCGGTAGGATACTGAGGCCGGCCGGAGGCCCCCGAACTCACCTTGGTCTAACCAGCCGGTCATGGCCACCGGGATTAAACCTCCAGAGTTTTCTCGAAGTCCACCTTGCCATGGGTTTTAAAACTAAAGGCTACCGGGGAATCGCTGGAAAAACATTTCAGCGACGTCACCACCAGTTTCCTCACCGCCTGGAGCAGTTCCTGGGATGAAATATGATTATAATCGCCCTCCAAGGTGAGATACAAATCACTGCCTTTCCGGCAAATCGAGACTGTTGGTTTCATGACGCTCTCCTTTTCATGCCCTGATGCGGCATAAATGACCATGATAGTGGCTCTCAATCCTTGAAATTCTTGGGTACTTGATTTACCCGGTGGTTACTCATACACATAACACGATTGAGTTTTGGCACACTGAGGAGGATTACCGATATTCACGGCAGGATTTACTGATTTTGGCTGGGGAGAATCTACTATCCAGGCAAGATCAAAAGCCCGTCTCCGGGGTGATTCGCCTTTGGAAGTCGGCAATCAGGATCGGGGCAGGAGAGGCGATTGCTTGAGGGACCAAGTTTTTTGCCGGCTTGAACGCGGCGGCGATGCGGGGTTCCCCGGGGGGAAAGCAAGTCTGGCCCGGGCTCTCAAGCAGTCAATCACCAGGATCGTCAAGCGAGAATTTATTTGCCAGGTCTGTGACCAGCAGGTTGGATAAGTTAGGGCTGAGATAGATTTTCTGGGTTACTACGGTACGAATTGCCCTCACCAGCTCCTCCAGGGCGCAATCTTTCAACAGATAGCTCGAGGCCCCGGCGTTGAGCATATTTAAGACAAAAAGAATGTCGGAGTGCATGGATAGGGCGATAATTTTGATCCGGGGATATTGAGACAATATCCGGCGCGTTGCTTCCACCCCGTTCAAGTCGGGCATGGAAATATCCATGATAACGACCTGGGGGGAGAATGCTTGGATGAGCTTTATGGTAGTGCCGCAATCTGCCGCCTCACCCACCACTCGCATATCAGGTTCACCGGCCAGGAGCAGGGCAAGCCCCTGGCGTATTATCGGGTGGCTATCCGCCAAAACGATCTTAATGGTCATTCTGTCTCCCAGGCAGGTCGGTCGGGCAGGTCGCAAGAAGATATGCGGGAGCAGACAAGATTTTGCTCATGAAACCGAATTGATCAGTTTGCCCAAGGTGTTGGGCATAAAAATACAAGGATTCCCCAAAAAAGCACTTAGGGAATCTCTAATTCCTATTTCCGAAAAACCTTATTTTTAACCTTACCAGCAGACGTGTTGTACCTGGCCGTGATCCTCGACAGGCTTAGATTTCAAGAGAGGTCAATCCCTGGCGGATAGCGTATTTGGTGAGTTCAGCGACATTGTGGATCCCCAGTTTGGTCATGACCTGTTTGCGATGGGCTTCCACCGTCTTGACGCTGACACAGAGACCGTCGGCGATTTGGTTGGTAGTCCTGCCTTCGGCCATCAGTTGCAGCACTTCCCGTTCCCGGGGCGACAGGACGGAAAAAGCCGAGGAATTTGTGGTCTGCCAACCCGTCACGAAATCCCGGATCACGATGTCCGAAACCCCCGGACTCAAGTAGGATTTATCGCCGACCACTGTGCGGATAGCTTTAACCAGTTCTTCCAGGGCGCAGTCCTTCAGCAGATAACCCGAGGCGCCTGCTTTGATCATGTTGAGCACAAAGAGGCTGTCGGAATGCATCGACAGGGCGATCACCTTGACCTCCGGAGCCCCGGACAATATCTGGCGGGTCGCCTCGATGCCGTTCAGTTCAGGCATAGACAGGTCCATGATGATAATATCGGGAAGTAATTCCCGGGCCTGTTTCAACACCTTGCGCCCGTTATCGGCTTCCCCAATAATCTCCATGTCGGGTTCTGCTTCCAGCAGGATGCGCAGCCCCTGCCGCACAATCCGGTGGTCGTCCGCCAAGATGATTCTAATCGGGTGGTTCGTGCTATTAAAGGAACTTTTTCTTTGAGCCATGGGAATGCCCCCTAATACCACTGGTATAATTCTCCCTGGCCGAAACCTAGAGAGCACCATTGCCTCAATCCGCCCCAGCCAGGACCCATCTTAAGATTTTCTGATTATTTTCTACAGTTATGCAGGCTAAATTGCAGTCGGGGATTCCCTAATTTTGTGCGGCGCAAAACCTGAATCTTGCCCTAACCAGAGGAGGATGCGCCGGCCCAGGGCTTAAGACCGGCTCAAACTTCCAGGGAGGTCAGTCCTTGGCGTATGGCATACTTGGTGAGTTCGGCTACGCTGTGAATATCCAGTTTGTTCATCAGTTGTTTGCGATGGGCTTCCACCGTCTTGACGCTGACGAACAGGCTATCGGCGATCTGGTTGGTGCTTTTGCCTTCAGCCATCAACTGCAGCACCTGTCGTTCCCTGGCCGTCAGGATCGAGTAGGCCGACGAAGAGGACTCCGCCGAGGACCACCCGATAACGAAGTCTTTGATCACAATATCGGAAATGCTGGGGCTGAGATAGACCTGGCGGTTCATCACCGTGCGCACCGCTTTGACCAATTCCTCCAGGGCGCAATCTTTCAGCAGGTACCCCGAAGCCCCTGCCTTGAACATATTCAAGACAAAGAGACCGTCGGAATGCATCGACAGGGCAATAACTTTGACTCCGGAAGCCTCGGCCAGTATCTGGCGCGTGGCTTCGATGCCATTGAGGTCGGGCATGGAAATGTCCATGATCACCACCTGGGGGGATAGTTCCTGGACCAGCCTGACCACCTCCCGCCCATTGTCCGCTTCACCTACAACCACTAGGTCAGGTTCCGCGGACAGCAAACTGCGGAGCCCGTGACGTACAATCTGGTGGTCGTCCGCCAATACGATCTTGATCATGTAGTTGTCCCCGCATAAGCCTTCTTGGCGTGCTGGAGGGGTACTATCAGAGTGATCCTGGTCCCCCGGCCTTGGCCCGGTTCCACCTGCACTTGGCCTCCCAGGTAACGCAAGCGCTCTCTGATACTGAAGAGTCCGAAGCCGCCGTTGCCTTTTAGTCTTGGGTCTGCCTGGAGGTCTTTAATCCCCACCCCGTCGTCTTCTACCGCGATGCTCACGTCGTCGCTTTCTCTCCTGATGGTTACCCGGGCATTGCGGGCCTGGGCATGTTTGACGATATTAATCATTAACTCCCGCACCGAACGGAAGAGCAGGACTTTGATTTCATCATCCATGGGGATAGGGAGCATATCTTTTTGCACGTCCACCTTGAGGCCGTGCTGCGACCGGACCTGCCGGGCGAACCATTCCACTGCCGCCTCAAAGCCAAGCTCGTAAAGTACCGGGAGGCTCAGTTCGAAGGTCAAGGATCTGGTGTCCTGGATCATCTGATCAATGAGCTCCCGCACCTCGCTCAAGGATTTGGCCTGTTTCTCGGCGGTGATGGATTTTTGGAGCACCCCCAGTTTGATCTTGGAGATGGCCAGGGCCTGGCCGATATGGTCATGCAGGTCCGTGCCCAGGCGCCGCCGTTCGCGTTCTTCGGTCAGGGACAACTCCGACGCCAACGATTGGAGCTGCTCCTGATAGGTGCGGATATCTTCCTCCGCCTTTTTCCGGTCAGAAATGTCGGCGATCATGCCGATGGCAAACTGCGGCGCCCCACCGACCCCCCGGAGCAGGGACACGGTTACCTGTCCCCAGACCACCCGGTTATCCTTATGCAGGTAACGATTCTCCCGGGAGTAGGAATCTCGGGCGCCCTTCCCCAATTCTTTGAACAGTTTGCCGCTTTTCAGGGCATCTTCCGGATGGAGGAAGTCCTGGATATTTTTCTGGACCACTTCACCCTTATTATATCCCAGCATTTTCAACCAAGCCGGGTTGACATCTAAGAGACGGCCTTCCAGATCCCCCAGAGTCATGCCGATGGCCGCTTCTTCAAAGATTTTTCGAAATCGCTTTTCCGTTTCCCGCAAGGCCGTGATATCGCTGAACATGGCAAAAGCGCCGACAAAATGGCCGTCTTCGAACAAAGGCACCGAACTCATAATGACCGAGGCCAGTTCCCGGTTCTTGCAGGTGATATCCAATTCCTGCTGGGCCACCCGGTTCATCCGGTTCTGAGCCATGACCTCCTTTAACAGTTGCTGATTGTCCTGATCCAGCAAGTCGTAAATTTGATCATTTTCCAGGGTGTCATGGCCGGTAATCTCTTTCATCCGGCGGTTGGCAAATTTGATCCGGCCGGTTTCATCGATAATCCAAATACCTTCATGGGCATTTTCCACCAGTTCGCGGTATTTCCGTTCCGACACTTCCAACTTGCGGTAGAGCACGGCATTTTCCAGGGCTATGGCAATCTGGTTGGCAAAACTCACAATAAACTCCCGGTCGTTATCGGTAATCATCGCCTCCTCGTGGACGCGATCGGCCAGGAGCACGCCGATTACCTTGCCCCTGACCGTCAGCGGGACCAGAATGAAGGCCTTGGGCTTGAAAAATTGGATCAAGGGGTTGTTCATGTTGAGTTTGCTGCGCGCCACATCTTGAATCACCACCGGGATGCCGGTCATGGCGACCCGGGCAATGACGTTATCCACTTTACTGATGGGAATCTGATAATTCCTCACCTGCTCAAAAAGTTCCGGGGTGATCCCCTCCGCATAAGTAAGTTCCAGCACCTCCCCTTTTTCGTCCAGGAGCAGAATCCCGGCCCGATCCAATTTGGCCGAATTGATGAGCAGCCGCAACGTCACCTGCAGCAGTTTCTCCAGATTGAGCACCGAGAGCGCCGCCGTGCTGGTTTCCTGCATGCAGATAAGTTGGTCAATCTTTTCTTTTAACTGAATATTTAACCGGTGGATTTCGTTAAATTTCTTTTTCAGGAGTTCTTTATCCCGCTCCAGTTCCTCAATAGTATAATTGAGCGCCCGCCAAGGCACCAGAAGTCTCAACAATCCTTCTTTTAAAGAAAACTTTCTCTGCCATCTTAAATGGTACTCGCAATAATCATCCCCCTGAAAATAACATTTAGTTTCTTCCAAAGCCGCGGGCGGAAGATTCCAGATGGTTGGAATACCTGAGTATATCCCCTTATTAAACATACAATAATCGATATTACTGGGGATTTCCTTAAACCAGTACAACCGGATGACCGCACTATCACTGCTGGCTTCTACCAGTTCAATTCGCTTGTTCTTATTAAATTTATCATTAATCTCTTGAACTTTCTTCAGTGTACGACGGGGGTTTTTGTAAGCAAACATAATGATTCGCTGCACATACCCCAACTTTTTCCTGGCGGCGGATTCAAATCCGATCTCAAACGCGATGGCATCATCCTGAGTTACGGCCTTGGCATTCTCAAACATCCTGGTGACCACATCACTGGACACCCAGTTATGCATCTCCATCAAAAACTCTTGGGGGTTGTCCAGGCCTTCAATTTCCGGGCCCAAACCCGTAAAGAGACGGTGAACCTCCCCAGGCATTTTTTCTTGAAAAAATTCGATTACGGCCCGGGTATTAAGGCAACTATGATGCTTTTCCATCTGAGTATCTGACCCTGTTCCCCCTGCGGCTTTCTTTAGCCTTTATTTTCCCTTAAACGCATGATAAAGACCTATGGACAAATGTCAAGATAAAGCACCGCATCTGCCCTCATTACCGGGTTACGACTTGCATCCTGGCGATCATCAATAATAACTCCTCCGCTTTCTCCAGCCAAAAAGCAGTCGCCTTGTCCTCTTCCTTAGATCTGCCGCGGCTCCACTCTCCCCGGTGAAGTCGGCTAAATCCCCTTTAAACCTTGAGCCTCTAACTTTTACTTCCCGGCGACTTAAGCCATTTCCTTGACACGAATTAGGGTTTTAATCTATTAAATCAAGATGTTTCCTCATTGTGGGGGAAACCCATTTCCGTTATTGTCCAGTGGGGCTTTTTTGACCCTGGCAGGGGTTGGTGCGCCTTAGGGAATTCAGAAGCCAAAAATAGGAAATGCCTTCGCGCATATTAGGGAAACCCTCATATTATTTTCGCCATAACGTTAATATTTTAAAAGATTTACTTATTTCCCCCAAAAGGAGCACGGCCATGTTTTTTACGAGATTCCGGCTTCCCAAAATCTCCCTGAGCCTGAGCAAGTTCCTGCAAATGAAAATGAACAGCTTCCTGTTCCGCCTTTTACCCTTCTCCGTCTCCCGAGGCTATATTATGGTCCTGGGACGGCTCTACTAT
>JAGVPN010000287.1 GCA_020052215.1 Syntrophobacterales bacterium | reverse complement strand
GCCGCGGCCAGGGAATATGCCGCCATGGGGCTGGTGCCGGCCGGCAGTTTCGCCAACCGCACGTTCTGCGAACAGCGCCTCCAGGTGGCCCCGGGCATCGATCCCCTGCTGGTGGACCTGTGCAGTGACGCCCAGACCAACGGCGGCCTGCTCCTGGCCGTGGCCCCGGACCAGGCTGAAGCTTTCCTGGACTGCCTAAAGGCCCACGGCATCCACGCCGCGGCCATCGGCGCGGTGACCGGTCAAGGCCCGGGGAAAATCAGGCTGGAACCTTAGAAGTCATTTCAAAGGAGGCGACCATGCGAACCCGGGACCGGATGTTGCCCGTGGGCTGGTACCCCGCCAGCGTCAGCGCCTGCAAGGCGGAAATCGAACACTTTATCATGGGGATAACGCCGCTGCCCCCGGGGACCACAGTGTACGGCGGCATCGTGCCCCATGCCGGCTGGCACTTTTCCGGCAAAGCCGCGGCCCGGGTGTTTTTTCTGGCGGCCAAGGCCCGCCAACCGCAGGTGGTGTGTGTTTTCGGCGGCCACCTGGGGGGCAACTCGCCGCCGCTCCTGGTAGCCGACGACGCCTGGGAGACCCCCCTGGGAGCCCTCACCCTGGCCACGGAATTCTATCCGCCCCTATCTAAACGCTTGACCCTCCGGGAGGAATACCCCGGGGACAACACCATCGAGGTGCAGCTGCCCCTGGTCAAATACTTCTTTCCCCAGGCCAAACTCCTGGCCCTGCGCGCTCCCCACTCGAACACGGCCATAGAACTGGGCCAGGCGGTGGCCGCGGTGGCCAAAGAGCTGAAGGTCAGTATCCTGTTTTTCGGGTCCACCGACCTGACCCACTACGGCCCCAACTACGGCTTCGCCCCCAAAGGCTACGGCCCCGAGGCGGTAAAGTGGGTGAAAGAAGTCAACGACAAACACTTCGTGGACGCGGCCCTGAAACTGGACGGCCCCGGGATGCTCAAAACCGCTAAAGAGGATCAGAGCGCCTGCAGCGCCGGGGGGGCCGTGGCCGCGGTAGCCGCAGCCCTTGCCCAAGGCGCCCAAAAAGCCGCCCTGATCGACTACTACACCAGCTACGACGTCATGCCGGGCGATTCCTTCGTGGGGTATGCGGGGATGGTGCTGGAGGGGTGAGGCGGTAGGGGCGGGTTTCAAACCCGCCCCTACACTTGACCGGAAGTTCGTAGTTCGTAGGGCGGGAAAGCGAAGCGCATCCCGCCTTTCGCATCTTTACCGGATTTGGTCCAGATACAATGCAGGTGATCGGGCAAAATAACCATGGCCTCGACAGTGAATGGTCGGCGTTGGCGGGCCGCCATGAACAACGCCCATAGATTTTCAAGGGGTTCGGTCAAGAGTTTCCGGCGGCGTTCCAGGAGCCTGACCGTGAAAAAGTTTCCAATTGCTGAAGGCGGGATGCGCTTCGCTTTCCCGCCCTACAGGTACTTTGCCCCCTCCCCCAAATTGCTCTTCTCTTACCCCCCTCCCCTACCCCGATCACCCGGCGGCGTCTTGGGACCAGAATTCCCGGGAGAGGCGGACCAGGGTGTCCGCCGGGGCCAGGTCCTGGGTGAGGTTGGCCATGGTTTCCGGGCTGACCTGCCCCTGGCGCACCACTTCTTCCCCGGCCTGGGCCACCGCGTCCAAGATGGCCTGCACCTGGGGCTGAAACTCCGGCATGGACAGAAATTCGGAAGAATGGCGGTAGATCTCGGCGATGAGGTCCCCGCCCAGGATCAGGCGCCAGGTCAGGGACAGGGCCTGGAACATAACCTGGTCCCAGTAGCCGCACACGCTCAGGGTCACCACCCGGGGCATGTTCTCGAAGCGGTGGGGGGTTCCCCCTGCCTCGCCCATTTCCGCCAGGGGGTCCATCATGGGCAGGGTGCGCTCCACGAACAGCTTCATCCGGGCGTTCAGGGTGGCATGGTAGATGGGGCTGGCCAGCACCACCAGATCGGCCTGAAGATACTTGTCGAACAAGACTTCCGTCATGTCGTCCTTCTGGACGCACTGGCCCGGGGTCTTGGTCCAGCAACTATAGCACCCCAGGCAGTGTTTGATCTTGTAGTTCCTCAGATAGAGCGTCTCAGCCGAAGCCCCGGCCCGTCTGGCCCCTTCCAGAAAATTTTGTAGGACCAGTTCGGTCTTGCTGGTTTCGTTATCCCGCGGACTGCTGTTCAGAGCCAGGATGTGCATGAAGCCCTCCTTGGTGGATTTAATGCCGGATTGAAACTTCGGGGTGACGCCATCTGCATCCGGCGCCGCCGACTTGCTCGCTTGCCGCCTATTCTAAGCTTAACTTCTCTAACAAGCAAAAATAAAAAGCACTGCGTGGTGCGCCGGGCGGACCCTACAGTTTTTTCCCGGCGGGACAGCGGCGCCTCCTTATGAAAAATATGAAAAAAGGGCGGACCCACCGGTCCGCCCCTACGCTTTGGCGGGCCGTGCCCGCCTTACTTTTTAAGGAAATCGGGGTGCAGGTGAGTGGAAAATAAACTTCCCACCGGCTGGAAGCCGGTGCCACTAACCACTGATCCCTGACCCCTAACCCCTGTTTTAGTACATGCCTTCCATGCCGCCCATGCCGCCGCCGCCCATGGAGGGCATCGGCGATTCTTTCTTGGGTTTCTCGGCAATCATGGCTTCGGTGGTGATGAGCAGAGACGCCACTGAGGCGGCGTTCTGGATGGCGTATCGGGTCACCTTGGTGGGGTCGATGACGCCTGCTTCCATGAGGTCCTCGTATGCGCCGGATTCGGCATTGAAGCCCATGGCGCCTTTCTCTTTTTTTACATGCTCCGCCACTACGGAGCCTTCGAAGCCGGCGTTGTTGGCGATCTGCCGGATGGGCTCTTCTAAAGCCCGCTTGATGATATTGACGCCTAAATCTTCGTCATGAGTCTTCAGCTTCAGGCTCATCAGGGCGGGGAGGCAGCGCAGAAAGGCCACGCCGCCGCCGGGCACGATGCCTTCTTCCACCGCGGCGCGGGTGGCATTGAGGGCGTCTTCCACCCGGGCCTTCTTCTCTTTCATTTCGATTTCAGTGGCCGCGCCGACGCGGAT
>JAGVPN010000114.1 GCA_020052215.1 Syntrophobacterales bacterium | reverse complement strand
CGGCCCTCTGGACGACCTTCACTTTTCTGTGGATTACCACCCTGGTGGTGTTGCTGGTGAGTTACCTGGTAAAACACTCCCGGTTCGGCCTGGGCTTGTTGGCGATCCGCGAGGACGAAGATGCGGCCATGGTGATGGGCGTCAAGGCCCCGCAAGCCAAAACCATCACCTATGTCATTTCGGCGTTTTTCCCCGGGGTGATCGGCACCTTGTATTTCTTTAAAAACGGCAATATCGAGCCGGGTGACGCCTTCCAGCTCCACATGTCCATCGAGATGCTGGTGATGGTGATGCTGGGGGGCATGGGGACCGTGATGGGACCCCTGGTGGGGGCCGTCGGTTACCAATGGCTGCGGGGGTATCTCCTCACCAGCCCCATCTTTAAAGACCTCCATCTGGCCGTGGCCGGCGCCATGCTTTTGGTGATCATCCTGTTTGTGCCCGCCGGCCTCGTCGGCTGGGTGCGCAATCACTTTCGCCGTTTACAAAAGGTGCTGGAATGATACTCCAGGTTCATGACCTTACCAAGCGCTTCGGCGGCCTCCAGGCCCTCACCGAGGTTACCTTCGATATGCACACCGGGGAAATCCTGGGGTTAATCGGCCCCAACGGCGCCGGCAAAACCACCCTGTTCAATGTCATCAACGGGGTTTATACCCCGGAGCGCGGCCGCGTCAGCTTTCGGGGCGAAGAGATCACCGGTCTGCCCTCTTACGAAGTGGCCCGCCTGGGCCTGGCCCGGACCCACCAGGTGGTGCGCCCCCTCCACGAGTTGACGGTACGGGAAAACGTCATGGTGGGGGCCTGTTACGGCCGGGAAAAGCACTCCCTCAAGGAGGCCCGGCGCCTGGCCGACGGGTCCCTGGACAAGGTGGGTCTCCTGGATCGGGGCGACCAGCCCGCGGGGAGCCTCAACGTAGCCCAGAAAAAGCGGCTGGAAATGGCCCGGGCCCTGGCTGCCCGTCCGTATCTCTTGCTCCTGGATGAGGTGCTGGCGGGACTCAATCCTTCGGAAATCGCCGCCATGATGGACACCGTCCGGGCCATCCGAGAAGACGGCATCTCCATTCTGATGATTGAGCACGTCATGCAGGCCATCATGGCCATCTCGGACCGTATCCTGGTCCTGGATTACGGCATGTTGATCGCCGCCGGCGCCCCCGAAGAAGTGGCCAACAATCCCCAGGTGATCGAGGCCTATCTGGGTGATCCCAAAATGACGGCGCAACTGTTGGCGGAGTAGATTCCATGGCTATATTAGAGGTTAACAACCTTGCCTCCGGCTACGCCGGCGTCCAGATCCTCTGGGGGGTCAATCTCAAGCTGGAACCGGGCAAACTCACCACCCTGGTGGGCAGTAACGGTGTGGGCAAGACCACCTTACTTAAAACCGTGATGGGGCTGATGCAGCCCAGCGAGGGGTCGGTATCCTTTCAGGGAGAAGACGTCACCACTATGTCCGCCCATGCCCGGGCCAAGGCCGGCATGGTGCTGGTGCCGGAAGGCCGCCAGTTGTTCACCGAAATGACCATTTACGAGAACCTGGAAATGGGGGCCTTCTCCCCCCGGGCCCGGGCCACCTTTAAGCAAAACCTGGACAAGGTTTACGAACTCTTTCCCCGCCTCAAGGAACGGACTCGCCAGAAGGCCGGCACCTTGAGCGGCGGCGAACAGCAGATGGTGGCCGTGGGCCGGGGCTTGATGGCCGAACCCGAAGTCCTCATGCTGGACGAACTCTCCCTGGGGCTCTCCCCCCTGTTGGCCCTCACCCTGTTTGAGGCCCTGACTCGCCTGAAGAAAACCGGCCTGACCATGCTCCTGGTGGAGCAGAACGTCACCATGGCCCTGGCGGTGAGCGATTATGCCTATGTCCTGGCCGAAGGCAAGGTTCACCTGGAAGGCCCGGCCCGGGAACTCAGCAAGAACGACGAGGTGCGCCGCACCTATCTAGGAATTTGAGGACAGTGGTCAGTGTTTAGTGGCCAGTGACCGGATAAAGCCCCGTTTTTTACTGACCACTGACTACTGACTACTTTTTCAGGAGATTGGTCATGCCGGTTAAGGATTGGATGAGTAAAGACCTGGTCACCATTGATGCGGATACTTCCATCATGAAGGCCTCCAAGGTCATGAAGCAGAATAATATTCAACACTTGCCGGTTCTGAGCCAGGGACGCCTCAACGGCATCGTTTCTGACCGGGATCTGAAAGAGGCCACGCCCTCTAAGGCCACCACCCTGGATATTCATGAAATGTACCATCTGCTGGACACGGTCACGGTCAAAAGCCTGATGCCGAAAAATCTCTTTACGATTACTCCCGGGGAAACGGTGGAAAAGGCGGCGGCAGTCATGCTCAAACACCGTATCTCGGCGTTGCCGGTGGTGGACGCCCAGGGGACCCTGGCGGGCATCATTACCAAGGGTGATATATTTCGGGCCTTTGTCTCCATCTCGGGCATTCAGCAGGCAGAGTTGGCCATCGGCTTTGAATTGGCAGACCGGCCAGGGGCCATCAAGGGGGTTACCGACGTGATCCGGGCGCACGGTGGCCGGGTCGCCAGTATTTTCACGACGTATGAGGGCGCGCCCGAGGGCTTCGGGCAGGTATTTATCCGGGCCAAGGACATCAAAGACGAAAATACCCTCTTGAAAGAACTGGAGGCTAAGAGCAGGGTTCGCTATTTCATCCGCGAGAAACTGGATTGAGGTCAAGTCGCAGTCAAAACCTCTGAATATTTATGCCATTCTGAACGGAGCGCAGGCTGGAAAGCCTGCGCCACCCTTTTACTGCAATCTGGTATAAAACCCGTAGGGTGCGTCTCACGCGCCATTCTTGGCGCGTAATACCAAGTTCGCTTTGAAATGAAACAAACAAATCAGATAACCTATTGATATCACACGTAGGGGCGGGTTTCAAACCCGCCCCTACATTACGAACCTGGTATTATAAATCCGCTTGTTTCCGGGCAACTCCGCGGTTAAAACCAGGAGCGGTGGCTCCACAACTCCTCTTGCAGGTCCTTCATCTCCGTCTGACACATGAGATATAAGGAGGCATTCTGGATGGCCAACCCGCCCAGATAGGCCAGGGCGGTGACCAGCTTGATCTCTTCGGCGGTGAAATGCCGCACCGCCTTGCTGTAAAGCCGCAGCACCCCGATCACCTTCTCCTTGGTCTTGATGGGCACCGCCAGGATGGTGACAATCCCCTCTTCTTTGTTCATGGCGCGGTATTGCACCCGGCGGTCGGTGGCGGCGTTCAGAATGATCACCGGTTTGCCGTTCTTCAGGGCCTGGGCGATGCTTTTCTGGGCGGACACCGGCCCCTTTTGCAGGTATTTTTTACTCAAGCCAAACGATGCCACCAATTCCAGGGTCTCCTTGGGCTCATCCAAGAGGCGGATGGAGGCGCCCTTGATTCCCACCAGGGCCTTAGCCAAATCCGCGGTCATGGCGTGCAAGACCCCTTTTACTTCCAGGCTGCTGCTCAGGTTGACGGCCAGGTCGAAAAACAGCTGGGTCTCCCGGTGCAGGTGATCGATGAGACGGGCATGCTCTATAACCCCTCCTCCCTGTTGCGCCAATAAGGAGAGGAATTCCTTTTCTTCCGGAGTGAAATCCTTGGGGGTGGCCGTAAACAGGCAAAATATCCCGATGTTTCTGCCTTTGACCATCACCGGCACCGCCAGGATAGAGGCGATGCCCTCGGCCTTCTTGGCGTCGGGATACGCCAGCTTGGAGTCCGTCGCCGCGTCCCGGCAATAATAAAAGCCTTTCTTCACCACCAGGGGCACAATCTTCTGAACCAGCATGGATTTCCGGGAACGGAAATAGCTTTCCGACAGGCCTTTTTGGGACACCGGCATCAGCTCCGGTTTGCCCGGCTCCATCTGATACAGGCACGCGGCCTTGCCATCCAGGATCTCCATGGCGCTCGCGAAGATCATCTCCAAAAATTCCCGGCGGTTGCGGGCGGTGCCGAAGGCCTGGCAGAGCTCACATAACTTCTTGAAATAATCGATTCTTACCGGCATAGAGGTTCTTTCCTTGAGTTGCAATGAGAGGCGTTTTAATTTCGGCCTTCCCCAAAGGAACTCAGCCTTCCCTGGCCAGCAGCCAGGCGCCAATCTTGGGGACCGTCTCTTTCTGAAACCGGGAACTGACATAAATGCCGACATGTCCCGTATCCAGACAGACATTCTCGGTATCCTGGCTCCCCACCTTTTTCGTCAAGACTTCGCACGCCTCCGGGGGTACCAGGTGGTCGTACTGGCCATAGATATTCAATAGAGGCATGGTGAGCCGCCGGAGATCCACCCGGCCCTCCCCCACCTTCAGCTTGCCTTGCACTAAGAGGTTCTCCTGGTACAAGTCCTTGATCACCTGCCGCAAGGTCTCACCCGGCACGTCCGGGCTGTCGAAAATCCATTTCTCCATCCGGATAAAGTTTTCCACAAAATCCTTGTCGTCCATATTTTCCAAAAAACCCAAATACTTATCCAAAAGAAGCCGGGGGGGGTTGAGGAGGAGGAAGGCCGCGTTCACCAGGTTGCCGGGCAAGTTGCCAAAGGCGTTCACCAGACGGTCGACGTCAATCTCCTGCATCCAGATGTGCAACAATCCTTTGGGGGTATTAAAGTGAGTGGGAGTTGCGGTGGTGATCAAGTTCCTGATCTTTTCCGGGTGGAGAGCCGCATAGATGACCGCGAAGGTCCCCCCCAGGCACACCCCCATGAGATTCACCTTGGGAACCCCATGCCGGCCGCGGATAAATTCCACGATGCCATCCATATAGCCGTTGATATGGTCATCCAGGGTGAGAAACTGATCTCTGCGGGTGGGGGAGCCCCATTCAATGAGATAGATCTCCAAGCCTTCCTTGAGGAGATTGTGGACCACGCTCCGGCCCGGTTGGAGGTCCAGCAAGGTCTCCCGGTTAAACAGTCCGTGCACCAGCAACAGCGGGGTTTTGAGCCGGGCCGCTGCCGGCCGGTAATATTTAAGCCTGACCCGGTCTTCTTGATAGACCAGTTCATACGGGGTGGTCCCGATATCCGTGGCCAAGGGGCCGTGGAAAATATCCCTGGCCCTTTCCAGACGGTGCTTGGCCGCTTCGGCGTCCGCCGCCAGCTTGGCCAGGATCAGGTCCACCGGGATTTTAGGTCGGTCCATCAACCTTCCTCCTGGGAAGACTCGATCCGGCTTATTTTTCGGGCCAGCGCTTTCGTACTTTTCTTCAGCAGATAGATCTCCCGGTACAGCTCATCCATTTCCCGGCGAGTGGGGAGCCCCACGGCTGCCATGGCCTCGGATAGCAGTTCCTCCTTGGCCAGGGTGAAATCTTCCAGGGCGTTAAGGGTGTGGGTCAGGGTCCGGGTATACTCCGTCGACTGGAACAGGGTCATGTAATGCCCCTCCAGGATCTTCAGCCACCTTTTGTAGTACTCCTTGAAATCTTCCGGGGGCTTTTCATTCCCGCCATTCACCCACTCGACTCCCGTGGCCCGCAGGGATTTTTTCACCGGTAGATAGAGCAGATAGATGAATTCGGCCATGGCGGCCTGAAATTGGTTGAATTTTACCGTGGCCTGGATGACCCTCTCCTGGGGAAGACCGCTCAGGCACAGGTGCGGCAGGCTCAAGACCCGGCGGAAATCAGCCTCAAAGATCTCATTGCAGGTTTTGAAAACCTTCTGATCCAGGTTTTCATAACCGTCTTCCCCGGAAGAAGATCCCCCCCCCTGCCAGCCCTGCAGCCACTGTTGGTGGAGATGAAAATAACCTCCCCAGCCTGCCTGGGCCATACTCAAAATAATCTTCGAGGGGGCCTGGATACCTTGAAAAACTGCGGTTACGGTTCCCGGTTCCGTCAGCAGCGAAAAAAAAGCCTGCCATAAATTCAAGGACGCCAGCCAGGGATCCGCCGAGACGGCGGTCTCCCGGGAGGCCTGCCCGCCAGACCGCCCCGGGCCGGCCAGACCGGGACCCATCTGGGCCATGGTGTCCCAAAAATCCATGGTCCATTTGATCCAGGCGGCCAGCAAGGATTCTGACGCCATCTGGCCGGAGTTTTCCTGAGCCATGCTTGCCTCACTGCCTCAAACCGGGGGGCATCACGATTTTTCCCCGTTGTTCACCTATAGTCAAGAGAAATTTTTCACAAATTAAGTCATTTTACCATGATTGAATCAGATTGGGCACAACTGGATGCCCCGGGCGAATTTTTTTTCTCGCCGGCCAGGCCCACCGGTCCGCCGCGGTCCATCTCATCTGCCGGTTATCCTCTCGGGTCCGGCCCTCCCCCATGGATCGCAGCTCATACCAAGTTGCCGTCATAGAGGTAATTCTGGCTTTATGGTCGCAACCACCGTAGGGGCGGTTCGCGAACCGCCCCTACAATTCGGATTATTACTT
>JAGVPN010000144.1 GCA_020052215.1 Syntrophobacterales bacterium | reverse complement strand
GTAAATGGCGTCCAGATTCGTCAGCCGCTCATAACTGCATTCATAACCATCCAGGGTCAGATGCAGTCCAAAGCCAACCGCCGGCTTTTTCAAATTGTCATCCTCCTCGCACCCTAAGATAAAGGATTCACCGGGATACACCCGGCAGGCAAACCGTGCGCTGTCGCCAGCGCGGCCCCGGAATGCTGCCATTCCGGAAAAATAAGGTCTTGGGCCCCGGCGACCGGTTCGGAGAGCACGAGGAAGGAGGCTTGACGCCCCAAAAATTTTTGTTTTGCCCCGAAACCTTGTTAACCCCTCCCCATTCCTGCAAAAGGGGTTATCCGCATAAGCCCATCCCTTAATCAAAAAGTTGATTCGCAAAATATATCTTGCCAGTCGCCTCCGGTCAATAATTATTTGGGGTTTTGGAGGTGGATGAGATCGAGAATGGGATATTATGCCATTAACTATTGACGCGCAGCCGATTGGTGATAAATTTAAAGGGCTATTACGTCTGGAGGAGGACCGCTAGCGTGGCGATCATCGCCCCTTTCCGGGGGCTGTTCTATAATCCAGCCAAGGTGGGCAATCTCACTGAGGTGGTCACGCCGCCCTATGATGTGATCCGGCCGGCGGAGCGGGAGGCTTTCGCGGCCCTGCACCCAAATAATATGGTTCACCTGATCCTGCCCCAGGCCGCGCCCGGGGATGACCGGCTCGCCAACCGCTACACCCGGGCAGGGGCGCTCTTCCGCCAATGGGAAAAAGAGGAGGTGCTGGTGCGGGATCAGGCGCCGGCGTTCTACTATTGGGAGACCGAGTTTCAGCATGACGGGCGCGCCTTCACCCGGGGAGCCTTGGCTGCCCTGGTGCGCCTGGAGCCTTTGAGCGGCGGCAGCATCCGGCCCCACGAGCAGACCTTTTCCGCGGCCAAGGCCGACCGCCTGGAGTTGTTCAAGGCCTCCCAGGCCAACTTCTCCCCCATTTTTTCCATCTATCCCGACCCTGCCGACCGGGTGGTGAGCCTGCTGAAGGGGGCGCGGCCCGACTCCCCCCTGATGGACTTTAAAGACACCCTGGGCTACGTGCAGCGCCTCTACCGGATCACCGAGGCCGCGGCGGTCAAGGGGGTGCACCGGGCCTTTTTGGAAATGCCCCTGTTTATCGCCGACGGCCACCACCGTTACGAGACCTCGCTGAACTTTCAGAAGTTGATGAAGCAGCGGTATCCCCAGGCCTCGCCTGAGGCGCCGTTCAATTATACCCTCATGTACCTGTCCAACATGTTCGACCCGGACCTGCTCATCCTGATGGCCCACCGCCTGTTGGGCGGCCCCCGGCTGAAAAACCTGGAAGAGTCCTGGGTCATGGGACGCCTCAAGGAATACTTCGAGATCGTCTCCCTGCCGGCGGCCCACGAATTCGGCGAGGGCTACGAAGATTTTCTCCAGCAAACCCTGGCGGAGGTCCCGGCGGGGGAGAGCGCCTATGTGGTTCTGGGGTTCGGGCGCAAGGCCTGGCGTCTGATCCTGCGCCCGGGGGTGCGGCAAAAGGTGCTGGCCCGGCAGATGCACCCGGCCCTGGCCCAACTGGATGTAGCGGTCTTGAACTACCTGATTTTTGAAAAGGTCATGGGGCTCGACGCCCAGGCCCAGGATGACCAGGAAACCTGCAAATACACCAGCAAGATCAGCGAAGCCGTGGCCGCGGTGAGCCAGGGGGAAGCCCGTTTGGCGTTTTTGCTGAATCCCACCCGCATTGAGCAGGTGCAGGAGGTGGCCACGGCCGGCCTGGTCATGCCGCGCAAATCCACCTACTTCTACCCCAAGGTGATGACCGGCCTGATCCTGAGCCCCATCAACCCTGAAGAAGCAATCGCCCTCCCGGTTTAGCCGGCGGCAGGGCGCCGGAGCCCCGGGGAAAATCCCGGCTGGTCTTGCAACCAGGTTCATTCACTAGTAAAATTAGATATAGCTCTTTTAAGGAGACCTCCCCATGCAAGACCAGGAAAGGGGCTGTCAGGGGCGTATCCTGGTGGTGGACCAGGAGGAGTGGTGCCGGGCGTTTTTATCTTCGGTGATCAAACTCCTGGGTTTTGAGGACTTAAAACTGGTGAACACGGTTCCCGAAGCCCTGGCCGCCCTGGAAGAAGGCCCCTTTGACCTGGTCATTACCGACCACCGCCAGCCCGACCATCAACTGCTCCTGGAAAACGCCCGTCTCCGTCATCCCGCCATCCGCTTCATCGTCATGCTGCACCAACGGACCCTGTCCCCGCAGTGCTTTTACCTGGAGCAGGTGGACATCGTTTACAAGCCCCTGAGCATGGACGAAATCACCCGCAAGATTCGCCACGCCATGCACCAGAAAAACCTGCGCCAGACGGAAGAAGAACTTAGGCGGATGAAACAGGAAGCCTTTCGGATTTTCCTGGGGTAAATTCGAAAAATGTCCAGCCTCAAGGAGCTGGCCCGGCTCATGGCCGAACTGGAAGGCCAGTTGGTGAGCTGCAGGCGCTGCGGCCTGTGCCAGGCGGTGTGCCCCCTGTTCGCCCAGACCGGGCGGGAGGCCGACGTGGCCCGGGGTAAGCTGGCCCTCCTCTCCGGCCTGGCCTGAAAAGTCTTCCGTAGGGTGCGTCCTACGCACCCTTAGTTCATGGCCGCGGCGGACACGGAGGTCCGCCCCACCAGACTTTTCATAATTTACGGGTGGGCCGCAGGCCCATGAGGAACTGCTCTGAGAAGATTACTTCCCCCTCACCCTGCTTTTTTACCCCGTCCCCGGGGGCGGCGGCGGCGCGGGCGGCGGCGTTTGGCCGGTAGGGGCGGAGTGGGGAGGGCCTCGGGATTACAGCGTTCCAGCAGTTCCGCCTCCGGCGCGGTCTTGATTTGATGGAGCAGCCAGGTGGCGGGATAGAGCGTCAGCCGGGTCAGGCGGGCCGGGATGGGCTGGCTCCTGGCCAAGAGCGGCGCCACCCGTTGTTCCAGGGCCAGCATCTGGGAGACCTCGTCCTGCCGCTGCCGGGGGAACTCGATGCCCCCCAGGGCCTCCTTGATCCTCTCCTGGATGAACTCCCGCAGTTCTTTGAAGTCCCGGGGCTGGAGTTCCGGTTCCAGAAAAGCGGTTAAAAATACGGCCCACAGCAAGCTGTCGGATACGGGGTAGCCATTTTGGACCAGGAGATCCAGCCGGCCGATCAACTCCAGCAGGCGGCTCTCCCCCGAGAACCCCAGCCTTCCTACCCACGCCGGGAAGATGGCATAGAACAGCTTGGAGTCCACCATCAGCTTAAAGAAGGGCTGGGCCGCGCCGCTGTGAAAATCCTTCAGGAGTTCATCCCGCACCCGGGCCGGTGGGCAGGTGCGGATGAGGTGCCCCTTGGCCAGGATTTCCTCCCAGGCCGCGGCGTCGATGGTGAAGCCGATGCGGGCGGCGTGACGCAGGACCCGCACCATGCGCACCGGGTCCCGCTCGAAGCGCACCGCCGGGTCCCCGATAACCCGGATGCGTTTGGCTTCCAGGTCCTCCATGCCCCCCACGTAATCCACCAGGGAAAAGTCGGCGACGCTGTAAAACAGGCCGTTGATGGTCAAGTCCCGGCGCTGGGCGTCCTCCGCCGGGGTGCCGTAGGTGGTATCTTTCGAGGGACCGGCTTCGTTCTCCGCTAATTCGTCGAATTCGGAACGGCATCGGAAAGTGGAGACCTCGACGATGTGCCCGCCCTTGAAAAAAACCTGGACCAGCCGGAAGCGCCGGCCGATGATGCGGCTGTTCCGGAAAAGTTTCCGCAGCTCGCCGGGCCGGGCGTCGGTTACCACGTCGAAGTCTTTGGGCGTCTTGCCCAGCAGCAAGTCCCGGACGCTGCCCCCCACCAGGTAGGCGGTGTAACCGGCATGGTGGAGGCGGTAAAGGA
Source organism: Syntrophobacterales bacterium (assembly GCA_020052215.1). Lineage (GTDB taxonomy): Bacteria > Desulfobacterota > Desulfobaccia > Desulfobaccales > 0-14-0-80-60-11 > 0-14-0-80-60-11. The sequence goes on along the minus strand of JAGVPN010000144.1, from coordinate 5,186 downwards.
CTTTCAGGGCCTCCACGTCAATGTCTCTCCGGGAGACGGTATGTTCGGGCCGGGCAATGATGTGGGGTGGGATCTGAGGAGTCCCTGGGGAGTCGGACTGCATCATATGATTATAATTAAATTATCATTATTTTTTAACCCCTTAATCCTCAAATAATGGTGAAATACCTGCCGACTCCGGCCCTAACCAGGAAAAAACCCCGGGGGAGGGGGAATTATTGACAAGCGCGGTGAATCCATATATTTCTAAATTGTTAGAGGTTTAATCCGGTGGGGGCAGAAAAGCGTGGTAATCGCATCCTGATCATGGCCCTGGCCACCTGGGGCGGGGTTGGCTTTCTCCCCTTGATGCCCGGCACCTGGGGCACCCTGGCCGCCCTGCCACTGTGGTACTATTTCGCCCAGACCGGCCCCTGGGGTTACGGTTTAGGGCTAGCGGCCCTGATCATCCTGGGCCTTTGGGTGGCGGGCCCCGCCCAGGAGATTTTGGGGCGCACGGACCACCCGGCCATCGTGGTGGACGAAGTGGCGGGCCTGCTCATCACCCTGGCCGGCGTCCCCCCGACCTGGGAGCATGCGGTCCTGGGCTTGGTTATTTTCCGAACCCTGGACATCCTGAAACCGTTCCCCATCCGCTGGTTCGGAGAGGGAGGTAATGGGGGCCTGGAAGTGATGGCCGACGACGTGGCCGCGGGGGTGATTGGCCGGGTGGTGTTGGAAGTTGTGATGATTTTTTGGGGGAGGGGCTAAGGGCGACACAGGGGTCAGAAAAAGCCGAGGCTGATAATAATTACGGTTAGGGTGATTTTAGCGTAGGCTGCGCCCTGCGCACCATTGTATGAATTGGCGTGAATATTTTTCCAATTGAGCCGACTGAATCGAGGCGTGTTAAGTCCCCCTTTTTTAAAGGGGGATTCAGGGGGATTACTCAGCGCCTAGTTAATCCCCCCTGCCCCCCTTTAGAAAAGGGGGGAAAACCTTGGTTTCATGGTCTTTAACTAACTGCTAACTGCTGAAAGCTAACTGCTGCTATGATGCAAGGCGAAATTATCACTACCGGCACCGAGTTGCTCACCGGCCGGGTGGGCGATTTTAACGCGCGGTACGCCGCCCGGCGGCTGCACGAAGCCGGGTTGGCAGTGCAGCGCCTCACCATTTTAGGCGATCAGTCGCGGCGGTTCCAGGACCTCCTGGTCGAGGCCTTGACTCGCTCGCAGTTCATTATCGTTACCGGGGGCCTGGGCTCCACTGAAGACGACATCACCGTGGCCGCGGCGGCCCAGGCTTTGAATCTGCGGCTTAGGCATGATGAGGTGTTGCTGGCCCGCATCCGCCAGTGTCTGGGGGAGCGCGGGATCCCCTGGGAGGAGCGCTACGCCCACCTGGCCCTCATGCCCGAAGGGGCGCAGATATTGGATCCCGGCGGGATGGCCTGCGGCTTTGCCTTGAAGCATGGTGGCGCCCGCCTCTTTTTCCTGCCCGGGGTGCCTCAAGAGATGCGGGTGCTGTTCGACGCCTTCGTGCTTCCCGCCCTGGTGGAGGCGGCCGGCGGGGGCGAACGCCTGGCCCAGCGGACGCTCCGCCTCTTCGGCATCTCGGAAGCCCAGTTGCAGCAAGTGATCTCACACCTGCCGGATTTTCAGCAGGGCGGGGTGACGGTGGGTTTTTACCCCAATTTTCCGGAGACGCACCTGACCTTGACCATGCGGGGCCGGGACCGCCAGACCCTGGAGGAGACCCTGGACCGCCTGACCTCAGCTTTGGCCCGGGAGGTGGGCGACGTGCTCCTGGGTTCCGACCTGGTCACCCTGGAGGGCCTGGTGGGACGCTACCTCCAGAAAAGCGGCCTCACCCTGGCGGTGGCGGAATCTTGTACGGGCGGCCTCATCGAGCACCGCCTCACCGAGGTGCCCGGCGCCTCGGACTATTTCCTGGGCGGGGTGGTGAGCTACAGCAACGACGCCAAAACCGACCTGCTGCGGGTGCCGGCCGCGGTCCTGGCCCAGCACGGGGCGGTAAGCCCGGAGACGGCCCGGGACATGGCCCGGGGCGTAAGGACCCTCTTCGGCGCCGCCCTCGGCCTGGCAGTGACCGGCATCGCCGGGCCCAGCGGCGGCAGCCTTGAGAAACCCGTGGGCACCGTGTACATCGGCCTGGCCACCGATACGGGGGAAGAGGTGTGGCGCTATCAATTCCACGGCAACCGGGCACAGATCAAGACCCTGACCGCCGAGACCGCCCTGGACCGGTTGCGTAGGGAACTCAAGAAGCTGTCAGCTTTCAGCAGTCAGCAGTCAGCTTTTCAAGAGCTTTAGAACGAGGAGAACCAGGCGAACGTTTTTTCGTAGGGTGCGTCCTACGCACCATTATGGTTATTTCGTAATCCCGAGCGTTTAATTGGTGCGTAGGACGCACCCTACAAAAAGCTGAAAGCTGACTGCTGATAGCTGAAGGCTTAACCATGATCCGCGCCTTTCTGGCCATTGAACTGCCCGCGGCCCTCCGCGTTGGCCTGGCCCAGGTCCAGGAGGAGCTGAAGAAGAGCCGCGCCGACGTGCGTTGGGTGGCGCCGGGCAATATTCACCTGACCTTGAAATTCTTCGGCAACGTGCCGGATGACGAAATCGAGGCCCTGGCCCAGGCGGCCCGGGAAGCCGCGGCCGAAACCGCCCCTTTGCAGCTTCAGGCCACCAGCACCGGGGCCTTCCCGTCCCCCAACGCTCCCCGGGTGGTGTGGCTGGGGCTGGGAGGGGACATAATCCCCCTGACGCAGCTCTTCTACCGGCTGGAAAAGGCCTTTGCGGCCCTGGGCTATCCGCCGGAAGGCCGGGCCTTCAACCCGCACCTCACCCTGGGCCGGGTGAAATCCCCGGCGAACCGGGAGCGCCTGGCCCGGCTGCTGGCCAAGCTACCGCCGGTGGATTGGCCGCCGTTTGAGGTTAAGGAGTTGATTCTGTTTCAGAGCGTCTTGTCGCCCCAGGGGTCGAAATATACACCCCTAAAGGTGATTCCTTTGGGATAAGGGAGCTGTCAGCGGTCAGCTATCAGCAGTCAGCAATGACAAATATCTGCGAGGGCTGCTAAAATGTAGGGTGGGCACTGCCCACCGTTAATCAGCGAGTATGGCGGGCAATGCCCGCCCTACATTGCTACATTGCTGGACAATCCGGCGAGGAAAGGGTTGGTTTCCGGTTGGCAAGATTACCCATTTATAGGTGCTATCGGCTGTAAACTAGATGACATCCTTGGGGGAATTGTCTAGCGGAACCAAGCGCAGGCTAAAGCCTGCGGCTACCAATTTTAATAATACCATAATGAAAAAGGAAAAAATCATGAGCGACCAAACCGCAGACCGCACCAAGGCTTTGGAACAGGCCCTGGGCCAGATTGAAAAGAATTACGGCAAGGGCGCCATCATGCGCCTGGGGGCCGATGAAAAAATAGATGTGGCGGTGATTCCCACCGGCTGCCTCTCACTGGATTTGGCGTTAGGGATCGGGGGGGTGCCCCGGGGGCGGGTGATCGAGATTTACGGCCCGGAATCCTCCGGGAAAACCACCCTGGCCCTGCACGTCATCGCCGAGGCCCAGCGCAAAGGCGGGGTGGCGGCCTTCATCGACGCCGAGCACGCCCTGGACGTGACCTACGCCCGGAAGCTGGGGGTCAGGACCGAAGACCTCCTCATCTCCCAGCCCGATTCCGGGGAGCAGGCCATGGAAATCGCCGAGATCCTGGTGCGCAGCAACGCCATCGACGCGGTGGTGGTGGACTCAGTGGCGGCCCTGGTGCCCCGCTCCGAGATCGAAGGCGACATGGGGGACGCCCAGATGGGCTCCCAGGCCCGCCTCATGTCCCAGGCCCTGCGCAAGCTCACCTCGGCCATCAGCAAGTCCATGACCTCGGTGATCTTCATCAACCAGATTCGCCATAAGATCGGGGTGATGTTCGGCAACCCCGAGACCACCACCGGGGGCAACGCCCTGAAGTTCTACGCCTCCATGCGCCTGGACATCCGCAAGGTGGCCGCCATCAAGCAGGCCGACGAAGTTATCGGGGTCCACGCCCGGGTCAAGGTGGTGAAAAACAAACTGGCCCCACCCTTCAAGCAAGCGGAATTCGACATCATCTATGGCCAGGGCATCTCCCGGGAAGGCGACCTGCTGGATCTGGCCACGGCCCAGGGCCTCATCGCCAAGAGCGGCGCCTGGTACAGCCACGGCTCGGACCGCATCGCCCAGGGCCGGGAGAACGCCAAGACCTATCTCAAAGAGCACCCGGAACTGGCCGCCGACCTGGAGCAACAAATCCGGGCGGCCCACGGCATGTTGCCCCTCGAGGCCCCCACCCCGACACCGGAGACACAGGAGTAGAACATGACCAGCCGCGAGATCCGGGAGACCTTTTTGCGCTTTTTCGAATCCCACGGCCACACCCGGGTGGCCAGCTCCTCCCTGGTGCCCGCCGGGGACCCCACCCTGCTGTTCACCAATGCCGGGATGGTGCAGTTTAAAAAGGTGTTCCTGGGAGAAGACCCCCGGCCCTACACCCGGGCCGCCAGTTCCCAGAAGTGCGTCCGGGCCGGCGGCAAGCACAACGACCTGGAGAACGTCGGCTTCACCGCCCGGCACCATACCTTCTTTGAAATGCTGGGGAACTTCTCCTTCGGCGATTATTTCAAGGAAGGTGCCATCGAGATGGCCTGGGAGCTCTTAACGCAACACTACAAACTCCCGGCGGATAAACTGTGGGCCACCGTCTTCCACGAAGACGAAGAAGCGGCCCGCCTCTGGGAGAAGATCGCCGGGCTGCCGCCTTCCCGCATCATCGGCCTGGGGGAAAAGGACAATTTTTGGGCCATGGGCGACACCGGACCCTGCGGCCCCTGCTCCGAGATCCTCATCGACCAGGGCGAAGCCATGTCCTGCGGCCCGGACTGCGGCATCGGCCAGTGCGAGTGCGACCGCTATCTGGAGATCTGGAACAACGTCTTTATGCAGTACAACCGCACCGCGGACGGCGTCCTGCACCCCCTGCCCAAACCCAGCATCGACACCGGCATGGGCCTGGAGCGCCTCTGCGCCGTCATCCAGGGGGTCAAGAGCAATTTCGACTGCGACCTGCTGCGGCCGGTGATCGCCGGGATTGAGTCCCTGTCCGGGCAGGCCTACGGCGCCAGCGAAACGCAG
>JAGVPN010000084.1 GCA_020052215.1 Syntrophobacterales bacterium | reverse complement strand
TCTCCCAGGCCAAGCTCAAGGTGCAGCAACTGCAGGAGCAGCATAAGGATATGAATGAGCAGGTCCAACTGGATGTCCAGACCGCTTACCTGAAGATCAAAGAGACCGTGGACCGGATCAGGACCACGGAGACCGCGGTGACCCAGGGCGAGGAAAATCTGCGCCTCAACGAAGAGCGTTATAAAGAAAGCGTGGGGACCGCCACCGACGTCATCGACGCCGAGACCCTCTTGACCAGGACCCGGGTCAATTACTGGACCGCGGTTTACGACCATCAAATGGCCAAGGCCCAGATGCTCTGGGCCATCGGCGGCATCAATGAACTTCTCCCCCAAGAGAACCAGCCTCGCCATGTCCCGTAAACTTCTCGTCAACATCGGCATTGGCCTTTTGTTCTTGCTCATGGTCGGGGCCGGGGTCGCCTACTGGCGGCATATCCACATTTTCGTCAGCACCGACGACGCCTATGTGGCCGGTTATGTGGGAGTCATTTCGGCCCGGGTGCCGGGGCGGGTGGCCAAAATTCTGGTGGACAACAACCAGCATGTCACTCCCGGCCAGGTCCTGGTGACCCTGGAACCCCAGGACTATGATACCGCGGTGGCCAAGGAAGAGGGGAACCTGGGCCGCCTGCGCCAGGAACTGGCCCAGGCTTACGTCCGGGTTTCCACCGCCAAGACCAGGGTGCCCCAGGCGGAGGCCAATTTCCAGATGGCCGGCCTCGATAAGAGTCGCTATACCAGCCTGTTTGAACGCCGCACCATCCCCAAACAGACCCTGGACCAGGTGGAAACTCGCTACCGGATCAACCAGGCGGAGGTGAACAAAACCCAGCGGGAACTCAAGGAAGCCTTGGCCGCCATCGGCGGGTCCACCGACATCCCTCTGGACGAGCAGCCGGCCATCAAGGAAGCCAAAGCCAAACTTGAGCAGGCCCGCCTCAACCTGGGCTATGCCAAGATCACCGCCCAGATCGAAGGCTACATCACCCGGCGGCAGGTGGAAGTGGGCAACTGGGTCCAGCCGGGACAGGCCTTGATGATGCTTGTACCTCTGGGCACGTCCCAGCTGTGGATCCAGGCGAACTATAAGGAGACGGAACTCAATCACATGTATATCGGCCAACCCGCCAGGGTCCGGGTGGACACCTACCCCGGGGTCGAATTTACCGGCCGGGTGGATTCCATCATGGCCGGCACCGGCTCGGCCTTCTCGCTCCTGCCCCCGGAGAACGCCACCGGCAACTGGGTTAAGGTGGTCCAACGCGTCCCGGTCAAAATCACCCTGACTCCGCCCTTCCCCGCCAACCGCCCCCTGCGCCTGGGGATGTCCACCGAGGTTACCGTCGACACCCGAAAACGCACCGGCAAACGGCTATCGGGGCCGGAGAGCCATTTTTCTTCTCAATAAGTTTTGAGGCCAAGTTGCAGTCAAAAAATATTGAATATTCATCTCATTCTGAACGGAGCGCCGCGGAGTGAAGAATCTCGGCTGCTTAAAAAGAGAGATTCTTCGCTGCGCTCAGAATGACAAATAATAGTCTTTTGATTGCAACTTGGTATGAGGCCCCTGGCCGCCTCCCGGTAGCGCCGGACCCTATGAGGTCTGCCGGGGCAACAGATTGCGCCGGAAAAACCGGGGCAATCCCTGGAACGTCGAAGTTTTTGCCCGGATGGATCAGGTGGTTCGCCCGAGATGACCACTCCTAATAACAACTCCCCGGTGGCGGTCAACAAATGGCTGGTCACCATCGCGGTGATGGCCGGCACCTTCATGGAAATCGTCGATACCACGGTGGTCAACGTGGCCCTGCCCCATATCGCCGGCAGCCTGGCCGCCTCGGAAGACGAAACCACCTGGATCCTGACGGCCTATCTGGTCTCCAACGCCATCATTCTGCCCATCACCGGCTGGCTCTCGGCGCTGTTCGGCCGCAAGCGCTTCCTGCTTCTCTGCATGGCCCTGTTCACCGCCAGTTCCATGTTGTGCGGCATGGCCACCAGTCTGGGGATGCTCATCGTCTTCCGCATCATCCAGGGCGTCGGCGGCGGGGCGCTCCAGCCCATCTCCCAGGCCATTTTGCTGGAAACCTTCCCGGTGGCCGAGCGTGGCATGGCCATGGCCATTTGGGGCATCGGGGTGATCATCGCCCCTATTGTGGGGCCGGTCATGGGGGGCTGGGTCACCGACAACCTCACCTGGCGCTGGGCTTTCTACATCAACCTGCCCATTGGCCTGCTGTCCCTGATTCTCACCTATCTGTTCATCTTCGACCCGGATTACATCCGGCGCCAGCGGGCCGGCAGCATCGACTACTGGGGGCTGGGGCTCCTGGTGGTGGGCCTGGGAGCCCTCCAGGTGGTGCTGGACAAAGGGGAGCGGGACGACTGGTTCTCTTCCGACTTCATCACCCGCCTGGCCATCATTGCGGTGGTGGCCTTAGGGGTCCTGATCTATCATGAGCTTAAAACCCGGCACCCGGTGGTGGAACTCCGCCTCTTCAAGGAGCGGAACTACGCCGCCGGGGTGACCATCATGTTTTTTTTCGGGTTTGTCCTCTATGGCAGCATCATGCTCCTGCCCCTGTTCCTCCAGACCCTCATGGGCTA
>JAGVPN010000365.1 GCA_020052215.1 Syntrophobacterales bacterium | reverse complement strand
TGGTTAATATTCCTGCCGCCCTACGTCATCACCTCCTTCGGGTTGTTGTTTAAATGCCTACCACGTGAAGGATACAAAAAGGGTACGGAGGATGCGGCCATGGTGAAGATAAGCTGCTAAAAGGATTATGGGTTTTTCAGAGAGGATCAAAAGCAAGGAAATTTTTCCGGAAAATTTGAAGGTAGTTGGGGAACATAGTGTGGCGTTATAGAAAAATACTGAAAAAGTTTCAAACCTCGTCTGTCAAATTGGCGGAGAGCCTTGGGGTGGGGAGGCCCGGCCCGGCCTTACGGTTCTTTCCTTTAGGGACGAGGTTTCTTTGCCCCCCGACCCGACTGGGAGTCACAATTTGTTAAATTAATCCGAAGGAAAGGGGAGGGTGAGCAAACCGGTTAGGCGGAGCCGGGGTTGACGATTACCCGAAGTTCTCAGAGGATTTTCTGGTAAATGGCGGTGGTGGCGCCGTCGGGTTCCGCGTCCAGCCCTTCCTTCAGGGTGCGGCGGCACTTGTCGTAAACCTGGAGCGCGGCGCTGCGCATACCCCGCCGGGAATAGAGAAGCATCAGCTTCTGGTAGGCGGGCTCGGACAGGGGGTCGGTTGCTAGCACCTTCAAGTAGCAGTCAGAGGCCTTGGTCAAGGCCCCGTGCTTCTCGTGCCGGGCAGCCAGGCGATACAGGACCGCTAGTAATTTTCCCTTAAGTTCCGTCCTCTTCACCTCAACCCAGGGAAGATAGAACTCCTCGGCCAGGAAGTCCCCGCCATAAAGCTGTAAGGCCTGATTGAAAAGGGCCTGGGCTTCTTTCTCCTCTCCCTGTTCTTCCTTCTTTTCGCCCTCTTTCAGGAGGGATAGGAAGTCATCCACATCCACCCGACATAACTCCCGGTCCAGGGAGACGAGACCGCCCTTGAGGTGGACGCACGAGGAACCGAAGGCCTGGCCCAGGGTTGGTTCCAGGGCCTTGCGCAGGCGGTGCAGGTTGATCTTAAAGCTCTTCTCCGCGTCCGGATGCTTGGGCCAGATTTCCTCGATAAGCAGGTCTCGGGGCACCACCTTGGGTCCGTGGGCGATGAGGGCTTTCAACAGTAGTTTGGGCTGGTTCCCTTCCCATTCTTTTTCTGACACGAGAGAATCCCGCGCCACACCATAAAGCTGCCCAAGGTTTTGATGCGTACCCGGGGCAGTCCGGCCCGGTGGATAGCCCGCTGCACCTCCCAGGCCCTCCTGGCGAGCTTGGGATTCGGGTGGCGCGCCAGCCTCTCCAGTTCCGGCCCGGCCCAAGCGGCCAGCTTGGTGGAGAGGATACGGACGGCGTTATCCTCAGTCCCTGGAACCATGAGCTCCAGGGCCAGGGTGCAGATCTTGACCAGGTCCGATCTGCTTAAAAATAGACAGTTCCAAGATCCCAGCCTCTCGACCAGTTTCATGCCGGCCTTAATGTGGGTGGCGGCCTGGGTGAGTTTCCCTTGTTTTACTTGCAGTAAGGCCATGGCCCAGTGAGCCTCAAGGGCCAGCCAGTAGCTCGAGATAGCCGTCAAGTTCTCCAGGGTTGACTGAAGTTCTGTCTCGGCGCCGGCCAGGATTTCATTATCCGAAAGGTGATAAGCAACCAGGCTCCTATTGATGGCGAGCATGTCGAGGTGAAAGTCGGATCGGCCCTCAGCCGAGGAAAGGACCTGCCGGGCGCGTTCGAACCATTCCTGGGCCTTGAAGATGTCCCCCTGGAAATAATTGATGACCCCCAGATTTTGTGAGACCACGCCCTCCAGGAACACATTGCCTATGGCGGAGGTCAGGCTTAACAAGCCCTTGCCGATTTCCTCCGCTTCCTGATAGTCCTCCAGCTGAGGCTTTAATATGAGAGCGTAGACCAGGGTTACCGGGTACAGATAGGTCAGGCCGCATTCCCTGGTCTCCGCCTGGGACAGGTGCAGGAGCGCTTTGGCCTGTTCCAGGTCACCCTGAAATATGGCCAGTTGACAGGAATATATCTGGTGCAAGGCCCGCAGTTCTGGATAGGCACATTTTTCCAGCAAGGTGTCGACTTTTTGACAAATCTCCCGAGCCTGGGAGAATTCTCCCAGGCTGGATAGGGCCCCGTGAGCGTGGATCAAGGCGTTAATCTGGAGGGGTAGGTCCCCTAGATCTCGGGCCAGGAGGTAGGCGTTCTGACAGGCCAAGAATCCCTTTCGGGGGTTGCCGCTCCGCAGGAAGTAGGCAAAGCCCACCTGGAACCATAAGACTGTCCGCTCGTAAGGGTATAGATCGGCGCTCGAGGATTGCAGCACGGCCTCCGCCTGGGGAAGCAAGGCGCCCAAAAGGCTGGAGGAATGTCCCCGGAATATGGCGGCTTCCACCAGATAGGCCAGGGAGAGGAGGGAGCCCCTGACGTCCCCCCGCTGATCGAACAGGGCGCGAGCTCTCTGGAGGCTGAAAATAATTTCTTGGGAGCCGGTGAACTGGCCGGTAATGTAATGATAAAAGAGGAGCCAGGGGTTTTCCTGAATTAAATCTTCAGGGAGAGCTTTCAGCCATTGGGCAAGCTCCCCCCTTTTCCCCATTTTCAGGAGATCCAGGCCGATTGTTGCCATGACCGAGGCGGCCTGGGGATACGTCCCGGCCTTGAGAAAATATCTCACCGCTTCTTCCAGTTCCCCGCGCTGCTCGTAAAGCCGGCCCGCCCGGAAGTAAAGGTCTGCCGGTTCTTTTTTCCCCGGGGAGGTGCTTAACTTGCTCTGGAGAAACTCTCGGAAC
>JAGVPN010000059.1 GCA_020052215.1 Syntrophobacterales bacterium | reverse complement strand
GCCGCCGATGCGACGCATGTCCGGCTCCTTCCAGTCGTCGTCGTTCACCTTTTCGCACAGAATCAAGTTGCCGAACGATTTCAGGGCCCCGGTGATGGAAACGATGGCGAATCCCGGCAACAGGAACCAGCGAAAATCCAGGGAAAACATCCCTTTGAAGTATGGCAGGGCCACCCAGGGGGCCGAGAGTATTTGTCCGAAATGGGCCGCGGTCAGCAACCCCACCGCCGCGGACAGCAAATAGCCGCAGCCCATGCCGATGAGCACGCTATAGAGCTTCAATCTGCCGCGACTGCGGAGGTTGATTCCCACCATGATCAACACCGTCAGGGCTGCCACCAGCAGATTCATCCCCCTGATGGGCTCCCCCTCGTAGTTTATCCCAAAGCATTTCGAGGCTCCCAGGGGGATCACCCCCACGGCCACCATCAGCACCACCAGCCCCGGGATCTCTGGCGGGAACAAGGACCGCAGGCGATGTATCACACGGGCAAAAACGGCTTCCACTAAACCCGCCGCAATCGTCATTCCCCGCATCAACGGCAGGCCGCCCAGCCATGCCGCTTCCATGGAGGCGGTGAAGAAATTGGGGCCGCACAGGTTGGGGCAAAGATATCCCGATCCCAAGACGCCCCACCGGAAGGCCTGCAGGATAGTGCCGATGCCGCAGGCCACCATGGTGAGGGCAACCACGCCCCGCACTTGGTCAAACGAGCCGCCGATCTCGCTCACCAGCACCACCGGCAGGACAAGCGTGCTGGACATCAGGAAGATATGCTGAACTCCAAGAAGCAGCAGAGTGGACAGGGGCGGGCGATCGTCTACGCCATAAGTCAAGTTCGCGGGTCGTTTCGCCATGGCCGGTATTAAACCTCTGGGTTTATAGCCGAGTTATAAATGTTCGATGCCCATCGTCAGCCGACTTTACAGTTTCATCCAAATGGGTGTGGCCAGAAAGAAGTCAGCCCCGATTATTAGGGTTTCGCCGTTCACCTTCACTTTGCGGAGATAGGCCAACTTCCGGGACGGCAGGTTGGCACCCGGTCTGGGAAGCATGTACTGCACCCAGGCGGTGTCGTGGTTTTCCAGGCGTTGGAGCATTTCCTTGACCACTTGATGGCCCAAGGCGTCCTTGAATTGGGTCAAGTCCCGCATCTCCAGGTTGGGAAAGGCCGGGTCCACCAGACACTGTCCCTTATCATTTAGGACATAAATGTAGGTGTCACAGAAAAAGAACCGCGAGGCCCGGTCACGGAAATGGGCGAAGGCAATTTTCTTCCCCTGGCTCTTGAGCAGCTCCACGGCCCGGTCGACGCACTGCCGGACGAATATGGTCTCGATTTTGAAGTAGTGCACTCCGCTGCCCACCAGGTACACCTTTCCTCGAGGCCCCACGGCCTTACGGACGTAAGAATTCTTCCAAGTGGGGGTTAAATCGGTGGGTGCTTCCCATAAATAAAAGACCCAATCGCTGGCGTCAGGCTCCGGTCGGTGCCCGATCTCATTGATCCACCGCCCCACCGGCTTGCCGTTCATATCTTTAAGGTCTAATAGATTCCGGCCCACCAGTTCGGGTATGGCGGGATGAAAGAGACAGATACCGTTGATATCGTAAACGAACAGGTAATGACTATCATCTAACCAGCGCGAGCCACGGACCGAAAACTCCCGGAAGGCCTCCGGCCCGCGTTTCTCCACCAGACGCGCCGCTTCTTCCACGAAGAACACCAGTTGCCTTGTATCCTCATACAGATAGGGGAGCGGCTTGTGCAGGTCCGGCTTGCTGCGCCCCCAGAGCATCAGCGCGGTTACCACAGCCACCGCCATAACAGCTCCCAGCCCCAGAGCCAATTTCCTCATAGGAAACCTCACCACCTCGAAATCTCCTCAGGATTTATGTCGGCGGCTTGGACCGTTTCGTTACCAACCGGGTTGTAGTCCTGATGGTGGCAAATCTACTCAGCGGTGCCATAATAACCGAGATTATGCCGATTGCTTAGCCATTGCGGTCATAAAATGATTTTGGGACCTCCATCCCGGGATCAATCCCTAAGAGTTTTCACTTTTTTGGCCAGATCGTCATGTGTGATCCAGGATAGCACAAGTTTCCCTCAAAATGTATCTTTTTCGCAGATTACAGGCATACTACCCCCATGTGAGCAGATTCTGGTAACGTGGCGATCCATGACCCCCAGGCCAGCACGGCCTGTAGTGGGAAGACAGGGGAAAGGCAGGGGCCACATGCACATACCGCCTCCGGGCATGGCAAGAGACTCTGGCCCCTACCTTGATCAGGCGCTTGATCAATCTTTCCATGGACAACTCAAATGCTGCGCACCAGAAATTGAAATGCCTGGCAGGCTTCGAAGCGATCTGAATTGCTGGAGAGAAATTAGGATGGTTTGGTGTCGCTATCTGCTATGGATCACCACTCTGTTAAACCAGAGAAAAGTTTCTGATAATAAGACCATAGTTGCATCTCAAATCCTGCCGGCATGTAAATATTAGCCCGCCTTGTCAGCCTCTATATGATTTTGATTTGATGCTTGTCAACAAGAGTTCAGTATATACCCCTCTTCCCCTCTTCCCCTTTTCCCCTTTTCCCCTTTTCCCCTTTTCCCCTTTTCCCCCGTCTTTTCCTGCCATCTTTCCCGCCGGTTCTGGCCTCCCGGCCACCTGCCCTACTACCCTCCTGTGAGTGGCACAGGCGTCTCGCCTGTGCGAAACCATCAACCTTGAGGAGTACAACTATGGCGAAACATTTCGGCCCCACCCATCAGTCTGCCCGCTGTACCGTCTGTAATCACCCCTCTCATCAGGAGATCGACCGCGCCCTGATCGATGGCGTGCCCCTCCGCACCCTGGCCGCCACCCATACCCTCAGCCCTTCGGCCCTCTGTCGCCATACCCGGCATATCCGCCATCAACTGGTGATCCAGCAGCGCCAGGCCGACCAATCCCAGGCCTCCGCCTTTCTGGAAAAATTGGAACTCCTGGAGGTCCGCCTGGACCGCCTCTTCCGCAAAGCCGAAGAGTCCCGTTCCCTCCACGTCTCCCTGGGGTGTCTGCAGGAATCACTCCGCGTCCTCTCTCTCCGGGAGAAAGTCCGCCACTCCCTGGGGGGACCGGCTTCATGGTAAAATGTCGCGTCCCCATAGTGTTGTGTCCCAGGATTATTTTTAATAATTCAGGCAAAATGATATCCGGGCAAAGTGACGAGGCCTATCAGTGGGGCGGCCGTCCCTGGCCGCCTTGGGTGGCGGGCACGGAGGCCCGCCCCACCTCAGATTTTATAATATATATCCGGGACACGACACTATCCCTTAGCGGACCAACCTGCTTTCTCTCTGTTCCGCTGCATGGCTGGTCCATCGGCGATTTTAAGCGCAAATCAAGGGGGTTGCGCCATAAACGCCACCGGTTTTAAGCGGCGCGCCATCGCCACAAGTTTCGCTCCCCACCGGCACAACGGCCTCTTTCATTTGACAGAACCGCGCCGGGGTGACATATTTTCATTAAAAGCCGTCACCAAAATATGGGGGAGGCGCCCTCGCCTGCCCTCGAATAACCGGCGGCGGCTGGCTCTTGCGCCGCCAAGGAGGTCAAATGCCGCGGATTATCCTCTCGTTTTTCCTGGTTGCCCTGGCAGTCGCCGGTCTGTCCCGGCCCTCACTGGGAGCAGACCCCCCCTCCCCCCCCAGCATCAGTGTGGATGCTGAGGGCAAAGTGGTTGCTACCCCGGACCTGGCCAGGTTGACCCTGGAGTTGGAAACCCAGGCGGCCACCGCCGCCGCCGCGGGTCAGGAAAACGCCAAGCAGACCGACGCTATGCTGAAAGCCTTAAAGCCGGTGCTGGGCCCCGAGGACAAGCTTCGGACCCTGGGCTATCGCCTGATGCCGATACACTCTTATAAGGACAAGTCCTCTCCCCCGGAAATCAAGGGTTACCGGGCCGTCAATCAGCTCGAAGTTAAGGTCATGGAGGTGCCCCGGTTGGGGACGGTGATCGATACCGCCATGAAAAACGGCGCCACCAGAGTCAATGGGCCCTACTGGAGCCATTCCCGCCTCGAAGAACTGCAGCGCCAGGCGGCGGTGAATGCCCTGGAACGAGCCCGGCGCCTGGCGGAAGCCCTGGCCCAGGCGGCCGGGCTAAAAATCAAAGGCGTGGACAAGATCTCCACCGGAATCCGTATCATTGCCCCCCGGGGCGCGGGGGAAAATTACCTGATGGCCAAGGCGGCCAGCCCCCCCAGCCCCACCCCCATTGAAGTGGGGGAGGAAGAGATCAAGGCCCACCTCCAGGCGGTATTTCTGGTAAGTCCCTGACGCCGGAGTTTTGCCTGGCCTGCCTTTACAAGGATTAAATTTGTGGTTACTATTAATATAATTAACCG
>JAGVPN010000498.1 GCA_020052215.1 Syntrophobacterales bacterium | reverse complement strand
TCAACAAGATTATACCTCTGGGCAATTTGAGAAGTGTCCATGCATTAACTGTAGCACATGACGCGAAATTGTAACAGTAAATTATTTACAGTCTCTTAGATCATTCACCCAGGGAGTTGAGCGATGCCGAAGCAGAGGGACGCCCAAGACATGACCTACCGGGGTTTTGAACAGGGCCCCATCCGGCCCCCCAGCGAGGCGCACAGCCTCTTGCTGCGGGTGACCCGGAACTGTCCCTGGAACCGCTGCACCTTCTGCCCGGTTTATAAAGGCGCCCGGTTCTCGGTGCGGCCGGTGGCTCATCTGGTGCGGGACCTCGATGCGGTGTACGAGGCGGTGCAACAACTCCGGGAGGGAACCCGGGACCCGGCGCCGCCGGGCCTGGCCGCCTTCGACCCCCGGGCCTGGGCCGCGGCCAGGAACTGGTCGGGATCCGGCAGACGCCAGGTCTTTCTCCAGGACGCCAACAGCCTGGTGGTGGACCCCGGGGACCTGGCAGCCATACTCCGGCATCTCAAAACGCGTTTCCCGGAAGTGACCCGGATAACCTCGTACGCCCGCTCCAACACCATCGCCAATCTCGATGCCGCCACCCTGGCCGACCTGCGGGGCTTGGGACTCAACCGGATTCACATCGGCCTGGAATCGGGAGCCGACCAAGTCTTGAAGATGGTGCGCAAAGGCGCCACGCAACGCCGACAGATCCTGGCGGGGCTCAAGGTCAAAGAGGCGGGCATGGAGCTGTCGGAATATTACATGCCGGGGCTGGGAGGCCGGCGGCTCCTGGAAGTCAATGCCCTGGAGACGGCCGCGGCCTTAAATCAGATCAACCCGGATTTCATCAGGCTTCGCACCCTGGCCATCCCAACCCATACCCCCCTGTATGAGGATTATACCGCCGGGCGCTTCGACAAAGCCACGGATGTCGAGATGGCCCGGGAGCTGCTCCTGTTTCTGGAATCGCTGTCCGGGATCAGCAGCGCCGTCAAGAGCGATCACCTCCTGAATCTCCTGCCCGAAGTGGACGGGCAGCTGCCCCAGGACCAGGCGCGGCTGATGGGGATCATCCGCTCTTTTCTCGAACTGGACCCGGAGTTGCAGTACATCTATCGGGTGGGGCGGCGGACCGGGGTCTTGTGGGGGTTAGGGGATTTGGCCGACGCCGGCAAAATCGCCCGAGTCGAGGCAATCTGCCGGGAATACCACCTCCGGCCGGACGACGTGGACGGCATCACCGACGACCTGATGCGGCGGTTCATTTAGAGGGGATGGTAATTAACCGGATTTGCACCCCAGGCACATCCGGAACAGAATTTTGAACCTCGTTCTGAAGGTGCTTTTTAACAGGCTTTATTACTGTCCATGGTGATAAAATACTGAGAATCTAACGGGCTTCTCGGAGAACCTGTTAGCGGGCATAGTTCAGCGACAGGGTTGAAACAACAAGGATGAGAGAAATCGGCGTATCTCCCTCGGTTTGGGCAATAATTAAGGCTTTCCTGCATTTGGGGGTTACCGCCTATGGCGGTTTAGCCATGGTGGAGCCGATCCGGCAGCGGATCGTCAAGGAAAAGGGCTGGCTTAACCAGAAAGAGTTTCTGGACGGGTTGGCCCTGTGCCAGATGGTGCCTGGGGCAACGGTTGTGCAGTTGGCCGCCTATGTGGGCTACCGTCTCAGGAGAACCCCCGGGGCTTTGGCGGCCGCCGCGGGTTTCATTCTCCCCGCCTTTGTCTTGATGCTGGGCCTGTCGGCGCTTTATTTTACTTATGGGAATATTGCCTGGGTCAAATCGGTCTCCCGGGGTCTGGGCGCGGTGGTCATTGCCCTGCTGCTTCAGGCCGTGTGGCACCTGGGCCGGAATGTTAGAAAGCACTGGATTGACGTGGTCATCGCCCTGCTGGCCCTGCTGGCCCTGTGGTTCCAGGCGAATTATATCTTAGTCTTTGTGGCGGCAGGCCTTTTGAGGTTGGTCCTCAGCCTGAGGCTGCTGGCGGATCAGGTTTCTCCCCCAGAGCCAATGCCTGGCCAAAAGCTGCCCGCCGGCACGATCCTCACCCACTTAGCTCTCACTTTACTGGTGCTGGCAGTTCTGGTAGGGGGATTATGGCGCCTGGACCCCAAGCTGGGTCTGATGGCCTCCACATTTTTCAAGATCGCGATGGTCGCCTTCGGCGGCGGCTATGCCATGATTCCCATCTTGCAGTGGGACCTGGTGGACCGCCTGGGATGGCTCACCCTCCAGCAGTTCCTGGACGGTATCCTCCTGGGGTTTGTCACCCCTGGCCCGATTATCATCACCGCCACTTTTGTGGGCTACTGGGTGAAGGGGCTCCTGGGGGCAATCGTCGCCACCGTTTCGATCTTTCTGCCCCCCATCTTGATCATCATTTTCCTGACCCCGTTCTACCAGCGGATCAAAGAGGCAAAGTTGATGCGCCCGGTGATTCAAGGCATCCTGGCCGCCCTGGTGGGGATGCTGGTTCTGGTGACGATCCAGATGGGAGTGGTTACCCTCACCGATCTTAAATCCCTGGCCCTCATGGCCGCGGCGAGTTTAGCCCTGATCGTCTTCAAGGTGAACCTCCTCTGGATCGTCGTCGCGGCAGCCGGCCTTTCCCTCTTCCTGTTTTGACCAGTCATTTATGGGTCTTTGGCCCACCCATAAATTATGAAAAGCCGATGTAGGGGCGGTTCGCGAACCGCCCCTACAATTCGGATTATTACTTGTTTGACGGCAACTTGGTATAACCTGCTTCCTTGGCGCAGGCTGGAAAGCCTGCGCCACCGATTTAAAGAACTTTGCAGAAAGAATAACTTATTGGGTTGTCCCTCGACGCGGTGGCAAATAATCTAGCGGGGTGTCAAATAATCTGGCAGGTTTAGGAAAAACCCGCGGATTCGTCAGGAATGCCGGTGAGAAGGGCAATAGCGAGTTATTTCAAGGTCATGAAGCCCTTGACGCCGTTTCGGAAGACAGAAAAAAAGATTTATTTTCATAAGCGGTGGGACCCGGCGCCGGCGGCGCCGTGGAACCCCAAAGGCCCCGGTTGCCTAGAAGCTATCGCGTTTAGCGGCTGGGGCGCCTGACCCGTAAACCAAACCTGGGCCTAGGCCTCCTAGCCCGCGTGGTAATATGGGAGCAAATGTGGCAATTTTACCCATACCTTTTAAATAGCTGCAATATCAGTAAGATATACAAACAGTCTTATTTTCTCTGCCCCAAATTCCCCCGCAGTCGAAACCGACAGCTTGAACTTAATTTCCCAAGGATGAGCCTGGGCGCGGGTTTTCTCCCGGCCGCGTTCAGGGCATAGGCCTTGCATTGCTGAAATGAGAAATAATCACCGTGGCAGTAACTCGGTTCGGGAAATCCGGGGCGCCGATGATGAGGGAAAAGAGCGGCACACTGTTGATCGCAGAACGCGGCGGGGCCATGTCGCAGAATCTGGATTTTTGGATTGCCGAGCAAGGACACCGGCTCATCGCGGTGGACAACCTCAAAGACCTGCTCATGACCCTGCAGAGTGAAAAGATCAATGTGCTGGTCATGGATGTGGGCCTGCCGGAAGATATGGGTTACGAAGCCATCTCCATCATCAAGGGCCTGGACCGCAAGCTGCCCATCATCATTACTGCCGATGAAAACAATCCGCAACAGGAGAGCCGCATCCGGCACCAGGGGATTTTTTATTATCATGTCAACTCCTTTGGCCTGGATGACCTGATATTAGCCATCTCGAACGCCATGGTGCGATCATCCCAATAATCTCAGAGAGGGACCGCGATGCCATTAAAAGAGAAATTGACTTCCGGCGAATTCGTCATTCTGGCGGAGATGGAGCCGCCCAAAGGCACGGATGTTTCCGACATGGTGGCCAACGCCACCGGCGTCAAGCGCATGGTGGACGCCTTTGTGGTCCCGGAGATGAACAACGCCGTGATGCGGTTGAGTTCTCTGGGCGGCGCGCTCCTTCTGCAAACCAAGGGACTGGAAACAGTGATGCAGGTGTGCTGCCGGGACCGCAACCGCCTGGCGCTGCAAGGCGACCTGTTGGCGGCGCAGGCCCTGGGAGTGCCCAATATCATGGCGGTGGCCGGCGACGAGATCACCCACGGCGACCATCACCAGGCCAAGGCGGTCAACGACCTGGATCTCCTGGAACTGCTCGCCGCCATTAAGACCATGGAAGGCGGACGAGACCTGGCCGGGGTGGACCTCAAAGGCGCGCCGCAATTCCTGGTGGGCGCCACCGTCAAGGTGACCGGCGACCGCGAAGCCCTGAAGCAGGAACTGGCGGACCTGGACAAAAAAATCGCCGCGGGGGCCCGGTTTTTCACCACCCAGCCGGTGTTCGACGTGGAAGCCCTGGAAAAATTCCGGCGGCAGGTGGGCAAGCGCCAGGCGGCCATTATTCCCACGGTCATGCTCTTGAAGAGTGTGGGCATGGCCCGCTACATCAACGCCCACATGGAGATGAAAATCCCGGAAGTTTTCGTCACCCGGATTCAGAAAAGTTCGGACCGGGTGCGGGAGTGTGTGCAGATCGCCTCGGAATTCGTGGCGGCCGTAAAAAAACAGGGGTTCCCGGGAGTGCTGGTCTCCACCATTGGGTGGGAGGAAAAACTGCCGTCGATCCTGGCCGCGGCCGGCTTATAGCGGTATCCAAAGAATTTTATCAGGGTTATAAGGGAAAGAATTATGCCCCATAAAAAAGACCTGACGGTGGAAGATTCAGCCCAACGCTCCGGCAACGTGGGCGCGGTGATGGTGGTGGGCGGCGGCGTCGCCGGCATTCAGGCGGCCCTGGATATGGCCAACTCGGGCTTCTACGTCCACCTGGTGGAGACCAAGCCGGCCATCGGCGGGGTCATGGCCCAACTGGACAAGACCTTCCCCACCAACGACTGCTCCATGTGCATTATCTCCCCCAAGCTGGTGGAGTGCGGCCGGCATTTGAACATCGAGATCCACACCCTCACCGATGTGGCGGCCATTGACGGGGAGCCGGGGAACCTCAAGGTCACCCTCCAGAAACAGCCCCGCTACGTTGATCCGGCCAAGTGCACCGGCTGCGGCGAGTGCGCCAACGTCTGCCCGGTGACCATGTCGGACGCCTTTAACGCCGGCCTGGCCGACTGGAAGGCGGTCTATCGCCTCTATCCCCAGGCCATCCCCGCGGCCTTCGGCATCAAGAAACTGGACCGGGCCCCCTGCACCCTGACCTGTCCGGCGGAGATCAATGTCCAGGGCTATGTCCAGCTCATCAAGATGGGCAAATATGAGGAAGCCATCAAACTCATCCTGGAGCGGCTGCCGCTGCCCGGGGTCCTGGGGCGGGTTTGCCCCCATCCCTGCGAGGACAAGTGCCGGCGCGCCGAGATGGATGAGTCCGTGGCCATCTGCAATCTGAAGCGGTTTGCCGCGGACCAGGTGGACCTGAGCACCATCTCCCCGCCCCTGGTGGAGGCCAGAAGCGACCGGGTCGCCATCATCGGCTCCGGGCCGGCGGGGTTAGCCTGCGCCTATCACCTGGCGCTGAAAGGCTACCGCCCCACCATCCTGGAGGCCCTGCCCAAGGCCGGCGGCATGTTGCGGGTGGGCATCCCCGACTACCGCCTGCCCAAGGACATCCTGGACCGGGAAATCGACAACATCCTGCGCCTGGGGGTGGAACTGAAGACCAACACCGCCCTGGGCCGGGATTTTACGCTGGATGAACTGCTGGAAGAAGGCTATAAGGCCGTATTTCTGGGGATCGGCTGCCATGTGGGCAAACCCCTGGGGATTCCCGGGGAGGAGGCCCAGGGGGTTATCCAGGGCGTGGAATTTCTGCGCCGGGCGAACCTGAAAGAACCCCTGACCGTGGGCAAACGGCTGGCGGTCATCGGCGGCGGCAACGTGGCCATCGACGTGGCTTGCACCGCCCGGCGGCTGGGCTCCGAGGTGACCATCGTCTACCGCCGGTCCCGGGAAGAAATGCCCGCGTTTGCCCATGAAGTCGAGCAGGCCACCTGCGAGGGGGTGGAGATCGTTTTTCTGGCCGCGCCCCTGAAAACGGTGACCGGCCACGACGGCAAGGTATCGGGGCTCATCTGCCAGAAGATGGAGTTAGGCGAGCCGGACGCCTCCGGGCGGCGCAAGCCGGTGCCCATCGAAGGCGCCGAGTTCGAGCTGCCGGTGGACATGGTGGTGCCGGCCATCGGCCAGGAAGCGGCCCAGGGACCTTTAGCGGCCTGCGGCGTCAAGCTGAGCCGCTGGGGCACCATTGAAGTGAATGAAGTAACTTACGAGACCTCCCGGCCCGGGGTCTTTGCCGCAGGTGATGTGCACACCGGCCCCTGGATCGCCATCGAAGCGGTGGGCGGCGGCATCGAAGCCGCGGAGTCCATCGACCGCTATCTCCGGGGAGTGGACATGGTTGAGGGCCGCGCCGTTGGCGAGGAGGCCCACAAACGCTGGGCCGAGATTCCCAAAGACGAGGCAGGGGCGCCCCGGGAAGTGATGGCTGCCCTGCCGCCGGAGCACACTTGCACCTGCTTTGATGAAATCGCTACGGGCTACACCGAAGAGCAGGCCCAGCGGGAGGCGGCCCGCTGCCTCAACTGCGGGGTTTGCTCCGAGTGCATGCAGTGCGTCGCCGCCTGCCAGGCCGGGGCCATCGACCACAGCATGAAGGCCGAAACCAAAGAGGTGAAGGTGGGGGCCGTGATCCTGTCCCCGGGCTTTCAGGCCTTCAGTCCCGTCAAGTGCGAGACCTACCATTACGACACCTATCCCAACGTGGTAACGTCCCTGGAGTTCGAGCGGATTCTCTCGGCCTCCGGGCCCTTCGGCGGCCACCTGGTCCGGCCCTCGGACCACAAGGAGCCCAAGAAGATCGCCTGGCTGCAATGCGTGGGCTCCCGGGACGTGAAGTACCATACCTACTGCTCCTCGGTCTGCTGCATGTATGCCATCAAGGAGGCGGTGATCGCCAAGGAGCACGCCCCTTATCCGCTGGACACCGCCATTTTCTTCATGGACATGCGGACCTTCGGCAAAGACTTCGAACTCTATTACAACCG
Organism: Syntrophobacterales bacterium; assembly: GCA_020052215.1. Taxonomy (GTDB): domain Bacteria; phylum Desulfobacterota; class Desulfobaccia; order Desulfobaccales; family 0-14-0-80-60-11; genus 0-14-0-80-60-11. Next base: position 1,225 of record JAGVPN010000498.1, on the reverse strand, counting down.
CGCCAAAGACGAGCACGGGGTGCGGTTTATCCGTTCCCGCATCCACAGTATCGATCCCCTGGCCGATGACAATTTGCAGATTCGGTTTGCGGATGAACGCGGGGAAGAGAAGATAGAGGCCTTTGACCTGATCGTCCTGTCCGTGGGCATGGAAATCAGCCAGCCGGGCCGGGAACTGGCCCAAACTTTGGGGGTGGACACCAACTCCCACGATTTTGTGGCCACCTCCCCCTTCGCGCCCGTGACGGCCTCTCGAGGGGGCATCTATGTCTGCGGGGCCATGCAGGGTCCCAAAGACATTCCCGAATCGGTCATGCAGGCGTCCGCCGCGGCCGGGGCGGTGAGCGCCTCGTTGGGGGACGTCCGCTGGACCGAGACCAAGACCCGGCAGGCGCCCACACCCAAGGACATCAAACCGGAAGACGCCCCCCGCATCGGGGTGTTCGTCTGCAACTGCGGCATCAACATCGGCGGCATCGTCGACGTACCCCAGCTCTCGGAATACGCCAAGACGCTGCCTAACGTGGCCTACGTCGAAGACAACCTGTTCACCTGCTCCCAGGATACCCAGGTCAATATGACCCGGATTATCGAGGAACACAACCTCAACCGGGTGGTGGTGGCGGCTTGCACCCCCATCACCCACGAGCCCCTGTTCCGGGAGACCTTGATCGACGCCGGTTTGAACAAGTATCTCTTCGAGATGGCCAACATCCGCAACCAGGATTCCTGGGTGCACATGAAGGAGCGTGGTAAGGCCACGGACAAGGCCAAAGACCTGGTGCGGATGGCGGTGGCCCGGGCCTCCCTGCTCAAGCCGTTGATGGAGAAACCCCTGAGCGTCAACCAGCGGGCCCTGGTCATCGGCGGCGGCATCGCCGGTCTCAACGCCGCCCTCAATCTGGGCAACCAGGGATTCGAGACCATCCTCCTGGAAAAAGAACCGCAGTTGGGCGGCATGGGCCGCCGGGTCCACCAGACCATCGAGGGCCTGGACGTCCAGGCCTACCTAAACGGGCTCATCGAGCAGGTCAAGACCCACGCCAAGATTCAGGTGCTCACGGGCGCCCTGGTGGTGGGGTTTAGCGGCTATAAAGGCAACTTCACCACGGAAGTGTTGGTGGGGCCCGGCATGTACGAGCGGAAAATCGACCACGGGATCACCGTGGTGGCCACCGGCGCCCATGAGTACCACCCCAAGGAATTTCTCTACGGGGAACACGAG
>JAGVPN010000139.1 GCA_020052215.1 Syntrophobacterales bacterium | reverse complement strand
CGTATCGATTATGGTCCAGGATTCCGGGTGTATTTCGTGCAACGTGGGCAAACGTTAGTGATCCTGCTCGCCGGGGGCGACAAGCACACGCAAGACCAGGATATCAAGACGGCGCGGGAACTGGCTCAGAGGCTTTAGGAGACTGTTATGGCAAAGATTCAACCTCGACCTTGGGATGTGGCGGAACATCTGGAAACCGATGAGGACATGGCCGCCTATTTGGAAGCTGCCCTCGAAGAAGGCGACGCGGCTCTGGTGGCAGCTGCCTTGGGGGACATCGCCCGCGCCAAGGGGATGGCGCAAATCGCCCGGGAAACGGGTTTAGGGCGAGAGAGCCTTTACAAGGCGTTGTCGCCAGAAGGCAACCCAGAGTTTGCCACAGTGCTCAAGGTTGTGCGGGCGCTTGGCCTACGGTTGCGCGCCACCCCGGCACGGGCCTAGATTGTGTACCGTCGGCCACCGCCAAACACTAAAGGCGGGATGCGCTATGCTTTCCCGCCTTTAGTGTTGAACTTTGAGATTTCGCAGGTAACTCCTGCTATCGGGGACACTGATGCTGGTCAAGGGATATTATGATTTTTCTTTGAGGAAGGGCGGCGCGCCCTTTAGAACCGGTTCAGAGTTTGACACCCAGATGTTGGCTTATTTCCGGTTGGATGGCGATATTTCACAACTTTTCCCCTACATCAATGCCGTGGCAAAATCGGCCAGTCTCTTAGAAAAACCCCCGTTTATCCGATTTGTGCTGGACAGGTTCAGCTGCGGCCTCTATCCCGATCATGGCGTAGCCGCATCTTTTATAACCTCTCAGGAAGCCCTGGGGTTCTTAGACCGGTTGATAGACTTCCTCAATGATATCTGCGCACGCCGGGATAGTCTTAAGCCGAATTATAAGAAATGGAACCCGGTCCCGGTACTCCAGATCTTCCGGCTGCTCCCCCAAACCAACTGCAGGAGCTGCGGCTATCCTTCCTGCCTGGCGTTTGCCGCAGCTTTAAGTACCCAGAAAACCAGCCCGGAGCGCTGCCCCGGATTTAGCCGCCCTATATCGACCCAGGTGGTCTACCCGGTGCATGATAAACAAGGCAATCTGGTGTCCACGGTTACCATCGACATCGACCCCAGCCGGTTCAACTGCGTCCTTGAATTGCATGATGAGGATGCTGCGCTGCCCGCCAGCAGCAGGACTGCGCCGGGGGAAAATAATAATTCCCTGCCGGCAATTCTGACCGAGCGGGAACTGGAGGTTCTGCGCCTGGTAGCCCAAGGGGCCACTAATGTGGAGATCTCCAAATCCTTGAAGATCAGTCCGCATACCGTCAAAAGCCATATAATCAATATCTTCAATAAATTGGGAGTTAATGACCGCACCCAAGCCGCGGTCCGGGCTTTGCGCCACCAGTTGGTCTAATCTCCCGATATCTTCTCCTGATAGATTCCTCTTCCCAAAAATAAAAATGCGGCCTCCCCCAAATGGGGGATTCTTTTCCCAAGTAATGCGATTATCCTCAGTACCTGATAGCCAAGCGTCTGGCATCAACTATACGCAGAGAAAATTGCTTTCGAGAGAGTGATCGGTACCGACCTTTGAAGAACCAAGAGAAGGAGAAGCGCCGTATGATCCAGTTGACGAACCCAATGGAGATTTTCAAGTTACTCAATAGGTCCAATTGCAAAAAATGCAACGAACTGACGTGCATGGCCTTTGCCGCCGCGGTGTTCAAGGGGCAACGACAGCTCATTGAATGTCCTCATCTGGAGAGCCACGACATTGAGCCCTCTGCTGGTAAAAGTGAAGGGCGTGTGACCAACGAACAGGAATTGGAATTCATGATAGAAGAATTGAAAACCCGGCTTGGCTCTGTTGACCTTTGTTCAGCAGCGCGCAAAATGGGGGCTAGTTTTTCCGACTCTAAACTGACGATCAAGATTTTCGGTAAGAACTTTAGTGTTGATTCCAAAGGGGATCTTACCACTGCCATCCACATCCATCCGTGGGTGACAATACCTGTTCTCAACCATATCATCCAGAGCAAAGGAACACCTCTTTCAGGCAAATGGGTAGCGTTGAGGGAACTAAAAAACGGAGAGACATGGTATCGGCTTTTTGAGCAGCGATGCGAAAACCCCTTGAAACGGTTAGCCGATATGCATACCGACCTCTTCGAGGACATGATCCGGGTATTTAATGGCAAACAGGTGGAAAACCATTACAGTTCAGACGTTTCGCTTGTCCTGAGGCCTTTGCCGAAAGTGCCGATCCTGATTTGTTACTGGAAGCACGAAGACGATCTCGAATCCAACCTGAATGTTTTCTTCGACTCCACGGCGGAGGACCATCTCAATATTGAGTCCATCTATTTACTTGCTGTCGGATTGGTGAGGATGTTTGAAAAGATCGCTCTAAGGCATTCTTTCCAATGATTTCTATACAGAACGTCATAAATAATCGGACATGCTTATGGTTCAAGCCGCTTTAATACCGTTCATTTTGTCACCCTGAGCCGCAGGCGAAGGGTCTCTTGATTGTCGGTGAATACGAGATTCTTCGCCGCCTGCGGCGGCTCAGAATGACAAAAGGGGGACACCCGGCCACCTGTTCATAAATTAATGACGCTGTGTATAATGCAGTGCCGCTCACAGTGGGGATAGACCCGAGCTGCGATTACTTGCAGAATCAACAATTATCAGCGGATCTCTAAACATTCAAGATATGTTATGGATAATCAAATGCTGAAAGCTGAAAGCTGACCGCTAAAAGCTCTTTCCAAAAAAAAGGGCAGACCCCGTGGCCTGCCCTCCCCCCCATAACCACACTTCAAAACTCTTAAGCGGTCGCCCCCTCCCACAGGGTGGGTTGAAACCAGGAGGGTTGTTTCTCCCGGGTGCGGGGCGACGACACCCAGATGCGCCAGGCCGCGTCCTGGGCCATCAGGTGCTGCAAAAACCGTAAGTGGAATTCGTGGCTGCCCCGGCTCACTTCCAGGCGGCCGTACAGGGGCAGGCCCAGGAGCGCCAAGTCCCCCATGGCATCCAAAATCTTGTGGCGCACGCACTCATCCGGGAAGCGGAAGCCACCGGGGTTCATGACCCCGGCATCATCCAAGACCACGGCATTGTCCAGAGAGCCCCCCAGGGCCAGGCCGTTGGTCTGGAGATACTGCACTTCCTGCAAGAAGCCGAAGGTGCGGGCCGAGGCGATCTCCCGGGCAAAGGCCTCGGAGGCCATGGGCACGGTGAAACGCTGCCGCTGAATCAGCGGGTGTTTGAAATCGATGGTGTAGGTGATCCGTGGCTCGCCGGGGACGACCCGCATCCACTGGTCCCCTTCCCTGAGTTCCACCGGGCGGTGCACCCGCAGGTAGGCCCGGAGCCAGGGCAGCGTCTTGAGCCCGGTCTCGGCCAGAAGTACGGCAAAGGGACCGGCGCTCCCATCCATGATGGGCACTTCCGGCCCCTCCACCGCGATGCGGGCGTTGTCCACCCCGGCGCCCCGCAGGGCGGCCAACAGGTGCTCCACCGTGGAGAGCGTGGCTCTCCCCTCCCCCAGCGTGGTGGCTCTGAGGGTGTCCACCACTTTGCTGTAATGGGCCGGGATCTCCGGCTGGCCTGGCAGGTCCGCCCGCAGGAACCGCAAGCCGTGGTTGGCGGCAGCCGGATTGATGGTGACCTTCACCGGACGGCCGGAATGGAGACCGATGCCGGAAAAAGTCAAAGGCTGCGCCAGCGTTTGTTGCCACATCTTCATTCTCCCCTTCGTCAGGACAGAGTGCAAGGCCTGTACCAGGCTATGCCGGTGGGACGCCGTTGGCCATTAAAAGGTCAACTTGCAGGGATAGTTGATCTTTTGGCGGGATGGGGCCAGGCCGGCTTTCCGGCCCGGCCCCGGGTGTGGTAAAAAAGCCACAACTTTTCGGCGATTGTGGCAAAAGCCCCACAGTCGCTTGCGGGTCACTGGCCCTCAACCGGCGGATACTGGACTTCCGCCCACCACCGGGGGTCGATATCCGGGAAGACGTCATCCCGCTCCCGGCACAGGTTCAGAAAATTCCAGTCTTCCCAGGGCAGTTGGCGCGTCTCGGCGTAGAGCCTGGTCATGGCCGCCAGGCGGCGAAAATCGTCATTGTGGGTGGTCAACCGGAGTTCGGCGTAATCCCGGGCACTGAAGGTGCTGATCAAAAACTGCCAGTCCGAGGACTCCAGCAGGAACAGGGAGCGGCCGCACTGCCTCAAGAGGTCTTGTAGGCGGGGGTCAGGGTCCTGGGCCCAGAGCCGGGCCATCTCCTCCATGGCCGCTTCCGCCGCATAAACGTGGCGCCAGGTCCAGTCATTCATCTCATTGAGCCAGATCCAGTGATAGCCCCCTTCCCCCCAGGAGCCCTCCGGCAGGGAAATAATCGAGCGGGGGGCATTGGCCGCCAAGATTTCGCCCCCCGGGCTCAGGCTCACCTGGGTGTGGTCCTGGAACCGTTTGAGCACCTGGTAAAGCCACTCGGGACCCTCGAACCACCAGTGGCCGATGAGTTCGGTATCGTAGGGCGCCACCACCATGCCGGGCCGGCCCTCTTTGGCTTTGAACTCTGACAGGATCCCCGCCACCAGGGAGACAAAATGGTCCGCCTGGTCGTTAATCCGGGCCGCCACCCATTCGGGATGGTAGGGTTGCTTATCGGCCAGATCGGCCTGGGCGCTGGTCACCCGCCAGTAACGCAGGCCGCCGGGGAAGCGCTTCTTGTGGAAATCCAAATAGTTGCCATCCCCGGGATACCCCCACTCCCCGCTCCACACCTGGAGGCCGGTCTTGGGGTCCCGGGTGAAGGCGGCCACCGGGCGCTTGGTCTCCGGGGCCGAACTCACCAGGTAAGCCTGGTAAGGGGATTTATCCTCCTCCTCCGGGCGCTCCTGGTACTGGGCGGCAAAACGCTCCCACAGACGCTCCAGGGCGTCGAAGCGGTCCTTGTAGACCCCGATGGCTTTCCCCCCCTTGAGGAGGTGGGAGTCGATAAAGAAATACTTGAGGCCGTTCTCCGACAGGAACTCCTCCACCCCTTTGCGCAGCAGCGGTTTCCCGGCCCAATCCTTCAGGGGCGGGGACCAGGGATAGCGGGGTCGGTAGGCGCATTCCGGGAGCCAGAACCCGTTAGGGTCCCGGCCGAAGTGGCGCCGGTACGTAGCCACCCCCTGCTTCACCTGGGCCTGGACCGCGGTGTCCCGGCCCAACAGGGGCAGATAGCCGTGGGTGGCGGCAGAGGTGATGATTTCCAGGACCCCGGCGTCCATCAACCGCCTGAAGGCCCCGATCAGGTCTTCGCCAAAATCCTCGCTGAAAGCCCGCCTCAGTTCCCCGTAGTGGGTGGCCCACATCCGGGCCACCGAAGCGAAATGCTCATCTCCCAGCTTCTTGAAGGTGGCCAGGTCATCGGTGGCCGCCTGGATCTTCTGGTCCAGGTAGTCCTTGAACTCCTGGCGAAAGACTTTGGCGGCCAGCATTTCCGCCAGGATGGGGGTGATCCCCAGGGTAACCCCGGAGCCGCGGCCTCTCGCGCCCAGGCGGTTGAAGGCCGTCAGCAGCGGGATGTACGATTCCGCCGCGGCCTCGTTGAGCCAATCCATCCCGTGGGGCCAGCGGCCGTGGCCGATGACGTAAGGCAGATGGGAATGGAGCACGAAGGTGAAATATCCCAAAGGTTCAGCCATGATGTCCTCCATGCACAGGGTCTGTAAAAACTGACCGCTGACTGCTGATAGCTCTCACGAAATGACGTCCGCCTTGATCAGGTTGGTGCTGCCCTTGGTGCCGATGGGGGTGCCGGTGGTGATGATGACCCGGTCGCCGTGGTTCAGCATCCCGGCCTTGAGGGCCTCGGCCTCCACCACCCGGAGCATCTCGTCAATGTCTTCGATGGGTGGGATCAGCAGGGGGAAAACCCCCCAGGACAGGCTCAGCCGGCGCCAGGTATCCTGCCGGGAGGTCACCCCCACGATGGGGGTGCGAGGCCGAAACCGGCTGATGAGGCGGGCGGTGCCCCCGTATTCGGTGTTGGTGAGAATGGCCCCGGCCGAAAGGGCCATGGCCATCTCGCAGGCCGAATAGCTGACGGAGGCGGGAATCTCCTGGGGTCCCGAGAGAGCCCGGTCCCGGAGCCAGGCGGCGTGAGGAAAATCCGCCTCGGTAACCCGGCTCACCCGGTCCAAAAACTTTACCGCTTCCACCGGAAATTGTCCCGCGGCCGTCTCTTCGCTCAGCATGACCGCATCGGTGCCATCCAGGATGGCGTTGGCCACGTCGGTGGCCTCGGCCCGGCTGGGGCGGGAGTGGGTCACCATGGACAGCAGCATCTGGGTGGCGGTGATGACCGGCTTGCCCACCTGGTTGGCCGCATGGATGATTCGCTTCTGGGCCATGGGGACCTGCTCCAGGGGGATCTCCACCCCCAGGTCCCCCCGGGCCACCATGAGGCCGTCGGCCTCGTCCAGGATTTCATCGAGCCGGGTCAGGGCTTCGTGCTTTTCAATTTTGGCGATGATGGGGATATCCGCGCCCAGGCTGCGCATGAACTCTTTGGCGGCCAGGATATCCTGGCGGGAACGCACGTAGGACAGGGCGATGAAGTCCACCCCCTGGTCGATGCCGAAGCGCAGGTCTTCCCGGTCTTTATCGGTGAAGGCCGGCACCTTAAGTGAGTGCATGGGGAAGTTTATCCCCACCTGGGAGCGTAATACCCCACCCACCACCACCCGGCAATTGAGGGTCGTATCGGTCCTGGTTTCCACCCGAAGTTCGATATTGCCATCGGCCAGCAGGATGGGGGCGCCCAGGGGAGTATCGCTGATAACCTGCGGATAATCCACGATAACCCCGGCCCGGCCTGCCTCCAGGGGGACGGCGCTGAGACCAAACGACTCGCCGTCCCGCACCTGGATTTCACCCCCGGCGACCTGGCCAATACGGACCTTGGGGCCAGCCAGGTCCTGTAAAATAGCCAAGGGCAGCCCCCCAGCCGCAGCCAACTCCCGGAGGCGCTTGATCCGGGCGCCATGCTCCGCTTGGGTGCCGTGGGAAAAGTTGAGCCGGGCCACATTCATACCGGCCGCCAGGAGCCTGGGCAGGAT
>JAGVPN010000363.1 GCA_020052215.1 Syntrophobacterales bacterium | reverse complement strand
CCTACCGCCAGGCGCGTCTGGCGGGCCGGGAACAGGTCAACCCCAACGAGAAGAGAAAAATCTCGCGATGCTTAAAGGGGATTAACAATGCGCCAAAGACTGGTTTCTTTCCTGTATATATTGACCTTCATGGTTATCGCCGGATTCCTGGCGGCCTCGGCGGTGGTTGCCGCCCCGGCCCCGGCTCCGGGCGACCACCTGGCCATCTCCGGACGGGTGACGAATCCCATGGGCAAGGGCCTCAAGGAAGTGGAAGTGGAGGTGCTGGTGAACGGCCGGCACGTCAAACCCACGGGCAAGGACGCCGAAATAACCACCGGCAAGCCCGGCGGTTTTGTGGCGGATTTCATCTTGCCGCCGGGAACAATGCCGGCCGCCAAGGTGGAGATCAAGGCCGCCAAGCCCTCCTGGAAGCCCATCCCGGCCACGAAGGTTCAGGTGGTGGAGGCCGGGGCCGACGCCCAGGGCAACAAGCTCTTCCAGGCGGCCCAGAACCTCACCCTGAACCGCACCACTACCCCGGGCTTCTGGATCGCCGCCCTCGTCCTGCTGCTGGTTTACGTGGTCATCTCGTTTGAGTTGATGCACCGGACCCTGGTGGCGTTTCTGGGCGCGGCCATCATCCTCTTCGTCACCTACACCTTGGGGACCTTCGACAAGTCTTTTTACATCATCTCGTTTGACGACGCCATGGGGGCCATCGACCTCAACGTCATCTTCCTGCTCATGGGCATGATGCTCTTCGTGGGGGTGATGAAAAAAACCGGGATGTTTCAATTCCTGGCCTTTAAGGCCTATGCCATGGCCAAAGGCAATGTCTTTGTCCTGTCCTTCGTCCTCCAGATCGTGACCGCGGTGATTTCCGCCTTTCTGGACAACGTCACCACCATGCTGTTGGTGCTGCCGGTGACCATCGAGATCGCGGTGACTCTGAAGATCAACCCCCTGACCCTGCTGATCCCTGAGACCTTTGCCTCTAACGTCGGCGGCACCGCCACCCTGATCGGCGACCCGCCCAACATCCTCATCGGCTCCTACGCCGGGCTGACCTTCGGCCAGTTCGTGCAGAACCTGAGCCTGGTCTGCACTGTGTGCCTGATAGCTTCGTCGTTTTTCTTTCTCTGGTGGCACAAAAAGGACTACAACAAAGCCGAAGTGAAGGATATACCCCGCACCATCGCCTTTTTAAAGGAGCAGTACAAAATCACCAACAAGAAGCTGATGAACCAGGGCCTGCTCCTGCTGGGGTTCACCATCCTGCTCTTTGCCGTCCACGGCTTCCTGCACATGCCGGTAGCCATTGCGGCCCTGATCGGCTCCCTGGTGCTGGTGGCCATCTCCGGGGAGGACATCGTGGAACTGCTGGAAAAAGAGGTGGAATGGCCCACCCTGGTCTTCTTCATCGGCCTGTTCATGGTCATTGCCGGGGCCGAAGAAACGGGCCTGATCCAGGTGATCGCCAACGGGGTGAAAGACCTCTCCGGCGGCAACCTCACCACGGCCATTATCCTCGTCCTCTGGGTGAGCGCCATTGCCTCGGCCTTCATTGACAACATCCCCTTCACCGCCACCATGCTACCCGTCATCCTCTACCTGAACCAGACCATTCCCGGGGCGGAGTCCGGCGTGCTCTGGTGGTCCCTGTCTCTCGGGGCCTGTTTAGGGGGGAACGGCACCATGATCGGGGCCTCGGCCAACGTGGTCACCGTGGGCCTGGCGGAAAAGGCTGGTTACCATATCTCCTTCATGCATTATATGAAGGAGTGCTGGTGGCCCATGATGATCACGGTCACCATTGCCATGGTCTATCTCTTAATCGCTTATTGATGCCGGGATTTTGTGGTTTCGGACCAATGAACCTTATACAATTAGGACAACTGGAAAAAAGTCCTCAGGAAAAAGAATAAGCAGGCCAGGGGAAGCCTGGTCAAGCAGCGAGACATAATCGGTCGAGAATAATAAGGCCTGCCGGGTGGAGCCTGTCAACCCGGCAGGCCTTTGTATTTTTGGTGCCAACCGGGAAATATGGAGAATAGGGAGGAATAACCATGCATTGGCCAAGAAACCTGGTTTTTATAATTCTGATAACCGTGTGTCTGATAATCTTTGCCGGTCCCTTGAAAACTTCGGCTTCCCAGCCGGAGGCGGGCGACAGGCTGACGGTGTCAGGATTCATTGCAGACTCCCAGGGCAAGGGGGTCAAAGAGGTGGAGATTGAACTGCTGGTGAACGGCAAGCACGTCAACCCCGCGGGGCGAGACGGGCGTATCGAAACCGGCGGTAAGGGGGGCTTTGTGGGACGCTATCGGCTTCCCCAGGGGACCCTGCCGGAGGCCGCGGTAAAAATCCGGGCACTGCGACCGAGCTGGCAGACTCAGGAGTCGGAGGTCCTCAAAATTGCGGGGGCAGAGACTGATACCGCCGGCAAACGCCTCTTTCAGGTCCAGGCCGACCTCACTTTGAAACGCCAGATCACCCCCGCCTTTTGGATTGCCAGCCTCGTGCTCCTGGTGGTGTATGTCCTCATCGCTGCCGAGTTGATGCATCGGACGCTGGCGGCCTTTTTTGGGGCCGCCCTGATTCTGTTCATCACCTACACCGCCGGCACCTTTGACAAAAATTACTTCATCCTCTCGTTTGAAGACGCCATGCAGGCCATTGACCTGAACGTCATTTTTCTGCTCATGGGCATGATGATCATTGTCGGGGTCTTGAAGAAAACCGGCTTGTTCCAGTGGCTGGCTTATAAGTCTTATGCCCTGGCCCGGGGTAACATCTTCATCCTGTCATTCATCCTCCAGATAGTCACCGCCGTGTGCTCGGCCTTCCTGGACAACGTCACCACCATGCTGCTCATGATCCCGGTGACCATAGAAATTGCGGTGACTCTGAAGATCAACCCCCTGACCCTGCTAATTCCCGAGGTCTTCGCTTCCAACGTTGGCGGAACTGCCACCCTGATCGGCGATCCACCCAACATCCTCATTGGCTCCTACGCCAAATTGACCTTCGCCCAGTTTGTGATCAATCTCGGTCTGGTCTGCACTGTCTGTCTCATCCTCACTTCCCTGTGGTACCTCTGGTGGTACAAAAAGGGGTATCTGGCCGCCGAAGTCAAGGACGTGGGACGCACCATCGAATATTTGAAATCAGAGTACAAGATCACCAACAAGAAGCTGACGGTCATGGGGTTGGGGGTTCTGGCCTTCGTCATCTTCCTGTTTATTGTCCATGGGGTCTTGCACATGGAGCCCTCGGTGGCCGCCCTGGTGGGCGCCATGGTACTCCTGGCCATCTCCCGGGTGGACATTGTGGAGATACTGGAACATGAAGTGGAGTGGCCCACCCTGGTCTTCTTCATCGCCCTGTTCATGGTTATCGCCGGGGCCGAAGAGACCGGCCTCATCCAGATCATCGCCGAATGGGTGAAGGACCTCTCCGGCGGCAACCTCACCACGGCCATTATCCTCGTCCTCTGGGTGAGCGCCATTGCCTCGGCCTTCATTGACAACATTCCCTTCACCGCCACCATGCTGCCCATCGTCGCCTTCCTGAACCAGACCATTCCCGGGGCGGAGTCCGGCGTGCTCTGGTGGTCCCTGGCCCTGGGAGCCTGTCTGGGGGGTAACGGCACCATGATCGGGGCTTCGGCCAACGTGGTCACCGTGGGCTTGGTGGAAAAGGCCGGTTACCATATCTCCTTCATGCATTACATGAAGGCCTGCTGGTGGCCCATGATGATCACCGTCACCATCTCTATGGTCTATCTCTTGCTCGCTTATTGATGAGGCGCCGCGGATGTATTGCGGCAGGATTTTAGTTTAACCCTATTGCTAAAGGCGGGATGCGTTTCACTTTCCCGCCCTACGGCTACTATAAAGCGCCGCGGCGCTTCTCAACCATAGTCTCAAATGGTAGGGGCGGTTCTCGAACCGTCCCTACCGCGCGTTTGGCCCGGAAAATTATGGGTGCGTCAGACGCACCGATCCTCAAGGGTGCGTCTCACGCACCACCGCCTTTGGCTGGCCCCGGGCGCGCCGGCCCCGCTTGACCCCCCGCTAAGAACCGGTTATGCTTCCAGATATCGGCCCGATCCCGGGGCCGCCGCCAGTGTCGTGTTCCCTAAATTGTATGGTATATGACAAGCCCTGCCTTGAAGGCCGGAGGGCTAAGTCTCCCTTTTTTAAAGGGGGATTTAGGGGGATTATTAAGCACTTACTTAATCCCCACCCTGACCCCCCTTTAGAAAAGGGAGGGATAGAAAACCCAACTTTGATGGCCGCATTAATTGTGGAACGTCACACCAGACCATCAAGCCCGAATGGATCAGCCTCAGCCGGAAAACCCTGGAGGCTATCACCCACTTATGTATAACCAGCCGTCCGCCGATGCCGCCAGACGGCCGCCGCCCCGGCCGGATGAACCGCTCCGGGCTTCCGGCAATCGCTTGCTCGCGGTCATCAACTCCAGTCCTGCCGCCGGGCAGTTGGTGCGATCCGCCGGCCGCCTGGCCGCCGCCGCCCAGGCAGAGTGGTTCGCGGTCTACGTGGAAACCCCTGACGATTACCCCACATTCGAAGACCAGGAGCGGATCGCCAAAACCATGCGGCTGGCAGCCCAGTTGGGCGGTCAGGCGGTCATGCTCTCCGGTTTCAGCCTCCGGGACCCCATCCTGGATTTTGCCCGGGAACAAGGCGTCACTACAATCGTCCTGGCCCAGCCTCGCCAGCCGGGTTGGCGCCGGCTGCTCTCCGTCACCCTGGCCGACCAGCTGCGCCGGCGCGCCGGCCATCTAGACCTCCACCTGATTTCGGGTGCTGAACATGAGCCCCGGCCCCGGAGCGTCCCCCGGCAAAGCGCCTGGATCCTGTTGCGGGACTACGGTTTGGCCGCCGCCGGCGTGGGCTTGTGCACCGGTCTGGCCTTTGTCTTATTTCCTTTCCTGGCCCTCACCAACCTGGTGATGATCTATTTGCTCACCGTGGCGATTATCGCCTCGCGGCTGGACCGGGGCCCGTCCATCTTCGCCTCCCTGTTCAGCGTGGCGCTCTTCGCCTTCTTTTTTGTGCCCGACTACTACTCGTTTTCCTTGGCCAATACGGAATACGCCATCACTCTGGCGGTGATGCTCATCGTCAGCATCCTGATCAGCCGGCTCACCTCGCGCATCCGCTACCAGGCCAGGGCGGCCAGCCAACAAGAGCGCCAAACCGCGGCCCTCTATGATATGAGCCGCAACCTCACCACCAAACTGAGCTTGCCGGAGCTGTTGCAGGAGGCCATTGAGCAGATCTCCCGGACGTTTGACAGTCAGGTGACCATTCTCATGCCCGATGGGGCCGGAAAGTTGCACCTCAGCGCCGGCAAGGCCTTTCCCGACGATTACGGCAGTGAGATGCTGGTGGCCAATTGGGTTTACCGCTACGGTCACTTTGCCGGTTTGGGGACCAAGACGCTTCCCAAGGCCAGGGGCTTTTACCTGCCGCTGCGCGCCTCCCAAAAGCTGATCGGCGTCTTGAGGCTGGAGCCGACTCGCCCCAACCAGATGATCGCACTGAAGTCGCTGCGCTTTTTGGAGGCCCTGGGGTCTCAGGTGGCCCTGGCCATTGAGCGGGAGCACCTGCACCAGCAGACCCACCAGACCCAGATTCAGATTGAAGCCGAGCGGTTGCGCAACGCCCTGCTCAGTTCCGTGTCCCATGATCTCAGGACCCCGCTGACCGTCATCGCCGGTTCGGCCAGCAGTTTGCTGGAGGGGGAAACCACCCTGGACTCCCCCACCAAAGCTGAGCTGACCCAGACGATTTATGAAGAAGCCAACCGCCTGGACCGCCTGGTGCACAATCTTCTGGAGATGAGCCGGCTGCAATCCGGCCAGACCAAGCTCAACCAGGAGTGGTACGTCCTGGAAGAAGTGGTGGGATGCGCCCTGGCGCAGTTGGAGCCCCAACTGCAGAACCACCCGGTGATCATTCATCTGCCCCCCGACCTCCCCATGGTGCGCATCGACGCCTTGCTCATGGAGCGGGTCTTCATCAACCTGCTGGAAAATGCCATCAAATATACCCCGGAGCAGACGCCGGTGACGATTTCGGGGTGGGTCACCCATCAGGAACTCCTGTTGGAGGTGGCGGATCGGGGTCCCGGTTTGGTCCCGGGAGATGAGGAACTCGTTTTTGAGAAATTCTACCAGGCCTCTTCGGGCAGCGCCCGGGGGGTCGGGTTGGGTTTAACCATCTGCCGCAGCATTATTGAGGCCCATGCCGGGCATATCTGGGCCGCCAACCGGCCCGGCGGCGGCGCCACCTTCAGGTTTACCCTGCCCTTGGAGGAAGGGGCCCCTTTACTGGACAAAACGCTGCCCGAGCTAAACAAGAGCCATCCGGATGAATCCGCGCATTCTGTTAATTGAAGATGATCCCCGCATCCGCCGGTTTTTAAGGGCCTCCCTGCCTACCCAGGGCTACGAGTTGCTGGAGGCCGAAACCGGACGCGACGGCCTGTCGCTGGCTGCCTCCCAGGTTCCGGATATTATCCTGCTGGACTTGGGGCTGCCGGACATGGAAGGCATTGAAGTCATCCGCCGCCTGCGGGAGTGGTCGCACATCCCCATCATTATTCTGTCGGCCCGGGGCCAGGAGCGGGACAAGGTGGTTAATCTGGACGCCGGCGCCGACGATTATCTGACCAAACCCTTCGGCGTGGGAGAATTGCTGGCCCGCATCCGCGTGGCCTTGCGCCGCACCGGCGCCGGCGAGGAAGGCAAAACCGCGGATATCTTCACCTTGGAGAAACTGCGGGTGGATTTTGACCGCCGCCAGGTATTCCGGGGAGAAGAGGAAATCCGCCTCACCCCCATTGAGTACAAACTGCTGTCCGTGCTCATCCGGCACCAGGGCAAGGTGGTGACTCACCGCCAGTTGCTCAAAGAGGTCTGGGGGCCATCCTCCGTGGAGCAGCATCCTTACCTGCGCATCTTTATTCTCAATCTGCGCCGCAAACTGGAAGACGACCCCACCCGCCCCCACTACCTGATTACCGAACCCGGCGTG
>JAGVPN010000180.1 GCA_020052215.1 Syntrophobacterales bacterium | reverse complement strand
ATCAGTGTGCAATGTACTCACAGCAAGCTAAAGCTTCTGCAGATCGGGCAGCTGCGTCGGCAGTAAAGGCTGAAGCGGCCGCACTAGACGCCAAAGTCCCCGTACCGCGCGCTTCCGCCGCAGCCAACAAGGCTGAAGCGGCTGCCGCCCGGGCCGAAGACGCGGCAGCAAAAGTGTGCGCCATGGTGAAACCTTACAAGGGCAAAAAGGGCAAGAAGGCTGCTAAAGTCAAAAAAGCCCCTAAGGCCAAAAAGGCTCAGTAAGGCATTACTGAAGTTATCTGGGGTTAACCCCTGTAGTACCCAGATTCAGAAGGTGTGGATGGAGCTTCGCTCACCACACCTTCTGTTTTTTTTAGGTCTAACGCTTATTCGTTCATAACCTCTCCGTCCTCTCCAACCCCGAGTGAAATTCAGGTTGTCAAAAAGGGGAAGCCGGGATCGCGGCAGCGCCCGACTCAGGCCATGCCCCCCTAAAACCAAACCGGCATACCCGGAAATCTCATCGTCTAGCAATTGCCAAAAGTTTTTTCCGTTATGGGGAGCATTCTAATCCCCCCTGACCTCCCTTGAGAAAAGGGGGGAACTACAAGGAATTGCTGTTAAAGTCCCCCTTTGAAAAAGGGGGACTTAAGAACCTTCAAGCGGAAAGAATTTATGGCAAACGCTATATCAGGCACGGCAGGCGCCGCCAGGAAGAAAAATGGGGGCCGGAGTGGCGGCCCCCTTGGTCATAATTTAGCGTGAGAAGATGCAATACGTAAGAGAATAATGCTCCCCGCTAGGGGGAAGAGGGGTTCAGGGCCAGGCCGTCGGCCCCGGCGGCTCCCCGGGTGACGTCCACCGGCAGGCCGTTTTGCTCCTCCACCGCCTGCATCACCTTACGAACGTTCACCTGGTCCGCCAGGCCCCGCTGCTCCAACAGGTTGAGCACGTGGAGGATCATGGAGCGGATTTTGAAGTACACGTCCTCGTGCACCGAGAGGTAGATGCGCCCCTGGCGGAAACCGATCTTGGCCGGCTCATAGATATACTCCACCGAGGTGCCCACCGGCACTATGGGGAACAACTGTTTGATGTGTTCCGGATACATGCGGGTGCAGCCGTGGCTCACCAGCCGTCCCACCCCCAGGGGCATGGCCGTGCCGTGGATGCCGTAATCGCCCCAGGACAGGGTAAGTTTAAAGTCTCCCATGGGGTTTTCTCCCCCCGGCGGCATCACCGCCATGCCGTACTTGGCCTGCAAGGACTTGGGGATGTGCCAGGCCGGGTTCACCTTCTTCTCGATTACCCGAAACTTCCCCTGGGGGGTCCTGAAATCCAACACCCCCATACCGATGGGGAAGGTGTAGACCTGGGAATTGTTCTTGATGTAATAGTAGAGGCGCATCTCCCCGGTATTGACGATGATCTGGTTGCCATGGTTGTTGGGCACAATCCACCGGGTGGGGATGGTCATCTCGGCGCCCGCTGGGGGGAGGAACGGGTCCCAATGGCGGTACAGGACCCCGAGCTCCGAATAGCCCAGGCCGTAGTGCCGGGCCAGGTCCAGGAGATCGTCCCCTTTCTTGATGCGGTAGTGCTGGATGGCCCCCACCACGGTGAGGGCCTGGGGGTCGACGCCTTCAGGGGAGGCCGGAAACCGGATGTTGTAAGGGTCGGCAGCCATAACGGGCTGGGCCAGCGCCACGATTAACCATACCAGCAGAAATCGGGATACGGTCTGCATCGCCTCACTCCTGGGTCTGACGATAGGGTTTTAAACTGGACGAGAAGGGTGGCTCCATGATGCCCTTCTCCGTGACAATCCCGGAAATCAAGTCGTGGGGGGTGACATCAAAGGCCAGGTTCAGGGCCGGGGCCCCGGCCGGGGCCACCGCCTGGCCCCAGAGATGGGTCACCTCCTCGGCGGCCCGCTCTTCCACCGGGATGTGGTCCCCGTCGGGAAGAGAGAAATCAAAGGTGGACAAGGGCGCCGCCACGTAAAAGGGGATGCCGTGATGGCGGGCCAGGACCGCCACGCTGTAAGTGCCGATCTTGTTGGCGGTGTCGCCGTTGGCGGCGATGCGGTCCGCCCCCAGGATGACCAGGTCCACCTTGCCCTGGTGCATCAAGGTGGCCGCAGCCCCGTCGGGGATGAGGGTGTAGGGAATCCCCAATTTCCCCAACTCCCAGGTGGTGAGCCGGGCCCCCTGGAGGAGGGGCCGGGTTTCGTCCACCCACACGGAAAAGCGCTTCCCCGCTTCCCAAGCGGCCCGCAGTACTCCCAGGGCGGTACCGTAGGCCCCGGTGGCCAAAGCCCCGGTGTTGCAGTGGGTGAGCACCCGCTGGCCGTTGTGGATCAGGACCTGTCCCGCCTGGGCTATGCGGCGGTTGGTGGTGTCATCTTCCTTGAGCATGGTCTGGGCTTCGGCCACCAGCCGGGCTTTGACGGCTGCCACGGTTTCGCCGGCGTGGGCCTGGGCCACTCGCTGCACCCGGTCCAGGGCCCAAAAGAGGTTCACCGCGGTGGGCCGGGCCTGGGCGATTTCCCGGCAAATTATTTTAAAGCGCGCCAGGAAATCACCCATGTCCTGGGTATCCAAGTCCAAGGCCCCCAAGGCCGCGCCCATGGCCGCGGCCACCCCGATGGCCGGCGCGCCCCGTATCGCCAGGGTGCGGATGGCCTCGATGATCTCGTGATAATCCTTGATCTCCAGATAGATCTCTTCCGCGGGCAGACGCCGCTGGTCCAACAGCTTGACCTTATCCACATCCCAACAGATGCTGCAGTATGGAATCATTTTTACTCCAGAGTCTTGGCGCCTTTGCGTCTTTGCGTGAGGATTTCTCTCGCCAAGGCGCAAAGACGCAAAGGATTGTTAACCTAAAAGCCGCTGAAAAATCTCATTGGCCAGCTGCGGATTGGCCTGGCCCTTGGTTTTTTTCATCAGTTGGCCCACGAAAAAGCCCATGACCTTGGTCTTGCCGCCCCGGTAGTCCGCCGCCTCCTTGGGATGGGCGTTGATGATCTCCTGGGCCGCGGCCTCCAAAGCCCCGGTGTCGCTGATCTGGGTCAAGCCTTTTTCTTTGATAATGGTTTCCGGGGCTTTGCCGGTAGCTACCACTTCTTTCAACACTTCCTTGGCCTGATTGCGGCTGATCGCGCCTTTTTCAACCAAAGTCAGCAAAGTTCCTGAGGTCGCAGGCGAAATAGTTGACGTTGCAGTGGGATCATCCAGGAACCAATTGCTCACCTGTTTGGGGGAGAGGTGAGGGAAGCCTTTGACCGTGGCCTCGAATTTATCGGCCCGAGTCTTATCCGAAGTCAAAACCTCGGCATCATATTCCGGCAGGCCGTACTCGGTATGAAAACGAATACACACCGCCGCGGGCAGTTCCGGCAGGTGTTGGCGCAAGTTTTCCAGCCAGGCCGCCTCGACTTTAACCGGCACCAGGTCCGGGTCCGGGAAGTAACGGTAGTCGTGGGCCTCTTCCTTGCCCCGCATGGACACGGTCTGGTTGGCAACCGTATCCCACAGGCGGGTCTCCTGGACGATTTCCCGCCCCGCGGCCAGAAGCGCCCGCTGCCGCTTGATCTCGTATTCCAGGGCCGCTTTGACGAACCGGAAGGAGTTCATGTTCTTGAGCTCGGCCCTGGTGCCAAACTCGGTTTGCCCCACCGGACGCAGGGAGATGTTAGCGTCGCACCGAAGCGAGCCTTCCTCCATGTTGCCGTCGCAAATATCCAAATATAAAAGGATGTTGCGCAGGCCCTTGAGGTACTCCACCGCCTCTGCGGGGGTGCGCATATCCGGTTCGCTGACGATCTCGATGAGGGGCACCCCGGTGCGGTTAAAGTCCACGAAGCTCACCGGCCGGGATTCGCTGTGGATCAGCTTGCCCGCATCTTCTTCCATATGGATGCGGGTGATGCCGATGCGCCGGGTCTGGCCTTCGACCTTAATGTCAAGAAAGCCGTGCTCCGCCAGGGGAAGTTCGTACTGGGAGATCTGATAACCCTTAGGCAGGTCGGGATAAAAGTAGTTTTTCCGGGCGAAGACCGACACGGGATTGACCCGGCAGTTGGTGGCCAGGGCCATTTTCAGAGCGAACTCCACGGCTTTTTGGTTCAGGACCGGCAGAGAACCGGGCATCCCCAGGCAGACCTCGCAGACATGGGTATTGGGCGGAGCCCCGAACGCGGTGGCGCAGCCGCAGAAGATCTTGCTGGCGGTGAGCAGATGGGCGTGGACTTCCAACCCGATGACGGCTTCGTACTCCAGTTTCTTCCTCCTGAATTTATTGAAGGTTATCTAAATAGAGAAAGTCTGTCAAGGCAAGGCTTTCAAGGGTTTGCAGGGGAAAACCCGGACATCTCAGGTTGTTTGATGACTTGCAGAAGTTTATAATTTGAATTAGATACTTGGAAGGTGTAATTTCCCCGGCCGCCACAGCCGCACAGTCAAGGAAGCCTGATGAGGACCGAACCCCGGGTGGACTTTTCCCCCCAGGAGACCCAACGCTATTCCCGGAACGCCCTCCTGGCCCAGGTGGGTTGGGAAGGACAGGCTCGCTGGCATGCCAGCCGGGTCCTGGTGGTGGGGGCCGGCGGCATCGGTTCCGCCGCCCTGTTGTATCTGGCCGCGGCCGGAGTTGGCCGCCTGGGTCTGGTGGACGGCGACGCAGTGGAGCTGTCCAACCTTCAGCGCCAGATTCTCCACCGCACGGCCGACCTGGGGCGCCGGAAGGTGGAATCGGCTGCAGGGTCCCTGACGGGGCTTAACCCCTACTGCCAGGTACAAACTTTTGACCTGCGCCTCAACCCGGCCAACGTGGGGGAGGTGGTGCAGGGCTTTGAGTTGGTGTTGGACGCCAGCGATAATTTCCCCACCCGGTTCCTGGTGGCGGCGTGCTGCTGGCAATACAAGATTCCCCTGGTGTCCGCCGCGGCTACGGGCTGGCATGGGCAACTCCTGGTGGCTGCCCCCGGGGCGGAGAATCCCTGTTACCGCTGTCTGGTGCCGGAGATGCCGCCGGCGGCGGCAGTGCCCGCCTCCACCCAAGTGGGCATCCTGGGCGCGGTGGCCGGCGCCATGGGCTGCCTCCAGGCGGTGGAAGCCTTAAAACTGCTTTTGGGCCTGGAATCGGACCTGAACCGCCGGCTCCTGGCCTATGACGGGCTGCAGGGGAGGTTTCAATCCCTGGCCCGGGTAAAAAGGCCGGATTGTCCTTTGTGCGGACCAGGAAAGTGAGCGGGGAGCGGTGAGCAGTAAGCAGAAAAAGCAACAGCCGGCGGGAAATTCCCCCCTTTTCTAAAGGGGGGCAGGGGGGATTATAATAACCTCTCGATAATCCCCCTAATACCAAGTTGCCGTCATAGAGGTAATTCTATCTTTATGGTCGCAACCCCCGTAGGGGCGGTTCGCGAACCGCCCCTACAATTCGGAGTATTACTTGTTTGACGGCAACTTGGTATAAATCCCCCTTTAGGAAAGGGGGACTTGAGCCCTGGCTCGGAATCATAATCAATGAGCTTATAATGCCAAAAGACCCCTTGATCATCGCCGGACGCCGGTTCCGCTCCCGCCTCATGGTAGGCACGGGGAAGTTTCCCTCCGCCGCGGCCCTGAAGGCCGCCCTGGAGGCCTCGGAGGCCGAAATCGTCACCGTGGCCCTGCGCCGGGTGGATTTGGGCCAACCTGCCGGTGACAGCATCCTCTCGGTGTTGGACCCCGAGAAATACCTGATTCTGCCCAACACCTCCGGGGCCCGCACCGCGGACGAGGCGGTGCGCCTGGCCAAAATGGCCCGGGCCATGGGTCTACCGCCCTGGGTAAAGTTAGAACTCACCCCGGAGCCCAAGTATCTGCTGCCGGACCCGGTGGAAACCCTCAAGGCCGCGGAAATTCTGATCAAAGAAGGCTTTGTGGTGCTGCCCTACATCCAGGCCGATCCGGTTCTGGCCAAGCGGCTGGAGGAGCTGGGAACCGCCACGGTCATGCCCCTGGGCGCGCCCATCGGCAGCAACCGGGGGGTCCGGACCCGGGACATGATCCGCATCATCATTGAGCAGGCTACCGTGCCGGTGGTGGTGGACGCGGGCCTGGGCGCACCCTCCCACGCCGCCGAAGCCATGGAAATGGGCGCGGATGCCGTATTGGTGAACACCGCCCTGGCCGACGCCTGGGATCACGCCGCCATGGCCAAGGCTTTCGCCCTGGCCGTGACCGCCGGCCGCCTGGCCTACCTGGCCGGCCTGGGCCCGGAGCGGGACGCGGCCGAAGCCTCCTCGCCTTTGACAGGGTTTTTGGAGTAGGGTTGTTTTATTTGCCCTTGGAAAGATGGGCCTCACGCAAAGACGCTAACGTGTAGGAATGTGGGGTGGGCAATGCCCACCACTTCCTTTATTCGGTGGCACAGGCTTCCAGCCTGTGCATGTAGGGTGCGCCCTGCGCACCATTAAAGAACAGCCGAGGGCGGCTGTTCCACATCCATTCCCCTCGTTCCCAAGGTGTACTTGGGAACGAGAAAAAGAAAGATTAACAGGTAGCCGCAGGCTTTAGCCTGCGCCCGCACAGGCGAGACGCCTGTGCCACCAAAGATTTCACCTAATGAAAACAGCATCAAAAATATCCCCCTTCGCTAAAATCTTAGATGCCTGGCCGGAGGCCCGGCTGCGGGAGGCCATTGTCCAGGCCGGGCCGGGGGACGTCAAGCGGGCCCTGGGCCGGGAGCTTCTGCATCCTGAGGACCTGGCGGCCTTGCTGTCGCCGGCGGCGGCCCCGTTCCTGGAGGACATGGCCCAGGCGGCCCACCATATCACCCGGCAGCACTTCGGGCGGACTATCGGGCTGTACGCCCCCATCTATCTGTCCAACATCTGCCACTCCGACTGCACCTACTGCGGTTTCGCGGTCAACTCCGGCAGCCGGGGCGAGAAGCGCACCCTGACGCCGGCGGAAATCCGCAACGAGTGCGCCGTCCTATCCGGCCACGGGTTCCAGAGCGTCCTGCTCCTCACCGGCGAAGCCCCGAAGGCCGCGCCGGTGTCGTACCTGGCCCAGGCCGTGGCCATCGCCCGGGAGTACTTCGTCTCCGTGGCCGTGGAGGTTTACGCCCTGGACCAGGCGGACTACCGCCTGCTGGTGGACCGGGGTCTGGAAGGGGTGACCCTCTACATGGAGACCTACCACCGGGAGACTTACGGGCAGGTGCACCGCCGGGGCCGCAAACGGGATTATGACTACCGCCTGGAGGCCGTTGCCCGGGCCGGACGGGCCGGGGTCCGCAAGCTCAGTCTGGGCGCTCTGCTGGGCCTTTACCACTGGTGGGCCGACGGCTTCTGGCTGGGCCTGCACGCCCGCCACCTCCAGAAGGAGTGCTGGCAGAGCGCCATATCCCTGTCTTTCCCGCGGCTGCGCCATGCGCCGGAGCGTTTTCAGGTGGAGCATCTCCCCACCGACCGGGAATTGGTGCAGTTGATGCTGGCCCTGAGGATATTTCTGCCGGAGGTGGGCTTTAACCTTTCCACCCGGGAAAGTTCCCGCCTCAGGGACAGCCTGATTCCCTTGGGGGTGACCATGATGAGCGCCGGATCGTCCACCCGGCCCGGCGGTTACGCCCACCTGGACAATGACGCCGCCCTGGAGCAGTTTGAGATTGAGGATGGCCGCAGCCCCGCGGAGGTGGCCGCCGCCATCCGCCGGGCCGGCTATGACCCGGTGTGGAAGGATTTTGACCGGGCGTTTGTAGAGTAAAAAATATCTCACGCCAAGGCGCCAAGGCGCAAAGGTTTTCTTAGCGGCTTGGCGTCTTAGCGAGAGATAAGAAATAGCGGTTTAAGGAGCAGGTGTCTTGAAACTAACCATCAACGGCGAACCCCGGGAGGTGGCGGCGGGCACGGTCTGGAGCCTCCTGGAGGAACTGGGCCTGCACCCCCAGGGGACCATCGTGGAGCGCAACCGGGAGATCGTGGACCGCCAGGCCTACCGGGAAACCCATTTGTCCCAGGGCGACGTCCTGGAACTGGTGCGCCTGGTGGGGGGCGGCTGATGGATCTCACCCGGCGCCTGGCCGCGTTTGAGCAAGCCGACCTCTACGTGGTCATCACTGAAGCCTTCTGCGCCGGCCGTAGTGCGCTTACGGTTTTGGACCAGGTCCTGGCCGCCGGGGTGGGAATCGTGCAGTTGCGGGAAAAGGACCTGGAAGACCGCCCTTTTTATGAACTGGCGGTGGAATGCCGCCGGCGCACTGGGGGCGCGGGGGCTTTGCTGATTATCGACGACCGGGTGGACATCGCCCTGGCCGCGGGGGCCGACGGGGTGCACCTGGGCCAGACGGACCTCCCCGTGGCCGCGGCCCGGCGAATCGCCCCGGACCTGGTCATCGGCGCCTCCACCCATTCCCTGGAAGAGGCGCTGGCGGCCCAGGAGGCCGGGGCCGGATACGTTAATATCGGCCCCATTTTCCCCACCGCCACCAAGCCTGACGCCGTGGTTCTCGGGGTTGAGGCCATCCCACGCCTGACGCCGCATCTGACGATTCCCTGGAGTACCATGGGCGGCATCAATGGTGGCAACATTGCCCAGGTGGTGGCCCTGGGAGCCAGGCACCCCGCGGTAATGAGCGCGGTCACCGCGGCCGCGGATGTGATGGCCGCGGCCCGGGCCTTAAGGAAGACGATCATCTCCTGAGGAATCCTGATGAACAATACGGCCAGACGAGCCAATCCCTCCCGGGTTCCTCCTTTTTCAGGCGCCATTTGCTTTTGCCCGGCAGGAACATAAATTATATAGTGAAAAGAAATTTCTGCCGGGACCGATCATGCCAACCATCAAGCTGAAAGCTTTTACCCTGCTGGAAAGAGTCCGGACCCAAAGCCCGGTGATTCATCATCTGACCAACTGGGTCACCATCTACGACTGCGCCCAGGTGGTCAAAGTGCTGGGGGCCTCCCCGGTCATGGCGCATGCCGCGGAAGAGGTGGAGGAGATGGCCCGGCTGGCGGCCGCCCTGGTCCTCAATATCGGCACCCTGACCATAGAAATGGTGGAGGCCATGAAGCTGGCGGCCCAAAGCGCCAACGCCAAGGGGATTCCGGTGATCCTGGATGTCTGCGGGGCCGGGGCCACCTCCTTTCGGGACCGGAAGTGTTTTGAGCTCCTGGATGAAGTGCGGATCGACCTCATCAAGGGCAACGCCTCGGAGGTGGCCCGGATCAGCGGGGCCCGGGTTCGGACCAAAGGGGTGGACGCCGCCCCGGTGGCGATGGACCTGGAGGGAGTAGCCCAGGGTCTATCTTTCAGGCGGAAGTGCACGGTGGTCATCACCGGCCAGGAAGACCTGGTGGTGGACGGCAGCCGGCGGTTTGTGGTCAAAAACGGCCACCCCCTCATGTCCCGGGTGGTGGGCACCGGTTGCATGGCGGCTTCGGTGATGGGCGCCTT
>JAGVPN010000288.1 GCA_020052215.1 Syntrophobacterales bacterium | reverse complement strand
TAATGTGACCGCCCAGGGTCGCGGCGTTGGACATGATGACGCCGTTGCCCACCTGGCAATCGTGGGCCACGTGGGTATAGGCCATGAACAGGTTGCGGTGGCCGATGCGGGTGGCGCCGCCGCCGCCGGCGGTGCCCCGGTGAAGGGTGGCGAACTCCCGGATAATATTGCGGTTGCCGATGATCAGTTGGGTTTCCTCGCCCTGGAATTTCAAGTCCTGGGGAACTTCACCGATGGCCGCAAATTGAAAAATCTCGCACTGGTCGCCGATGGTGGTGAAGTCCTTAATCACCACGTGGGAGCCGATGCGGGTGCCGTGGCCGATCTGCACCCGGCCCTGGATGATGCTGAAGGGCCCTACGGTGACGCCCTCACCCAGTTCGACGGTTTTATCCACCAGAGCGGTGGGGTGGATTTGGACCATCCTCATTCCTCCCCTTGACCCACCGCGGCCATGAGCTCCCCTTCGGCCACCAGGGTCTGCTCGACAAAGACCTGGGCTTTCATTTTCCAGAATTTTTTGCCGCCCCGCACGGATTCAACCTCGATCCGCAGTTGATCTCCCGGGACCACCGGCTGGCGGAAGCGCATCTTGTCCATGCCCAGGAGAAAGAGAGCGGAGTTGCCCAGGTTTTCCGGGATGGATAAGATGGCCAAAATGCCCCCCACCTGGGCCATGGCCTCGGCGATGAGGACGCCGGGCATGATGGGGCGGCCGGGGAAATGCCCCTGGAAAAAGGGCTCATTAATGGTGACATTTTTCAACCCCACTATGCGCTTGCCCTTCTCCAGACTGGTGATGCGGTCCACCAGGAGAAAAGGATAACGGTGAGGGAGGATTCGGTGAATTTCTTCCAGACTCAGGGTCTGCGGCGGGTTCATGGTTCCGGCTCCTGAGGGTTTAAGTTCAAAGTTCGAGGTTCAAGGTTCATTCTCCTGCTTCAGTCTAGCGGAGAGTTCGCTCACCTTTTGCTCCAGCTGTTTCAGCCTTTTATAGAGGTCAGGGAGTTTGGGGAGATGGCCCATGATCTTCAGCCATTCCCAGTGCGGGCGCGCCGGGGAGCCGGACAACGTCTGGCCAGGGAGAACAGAGTGGTACACGCCGGATTGGGCGGTCACCTGGACGCCGTCGCCCAGTTCGATATGGCCGGTCACCCCCACCTGCCCCGCCAGGGTCACTTTTTTGCCCAGTTTGGTGGAGCCGGACACCCCCACCTGGGCCACTATGACGGAATATTCCCCCACTTCGACATTGTGGGCCAGGTGCACCAGGTTGTCCGTCTTGACGCCTCGGCCCACCCGGGTGGCTCCCAGGGCCCCCCGATCGATGGTGCAATTGGCGCCGATCTCCACGTCGTCTTCGATGACCACCGTGCCCAGTTGGGGGATCTTCACGTGTCCCGTGTCTTGAGGGACAAACCCGAAGCCGTCGGAGCCGATCACCGTGCCGCTGTGAATGATGCACCGCTCTCCCACCGTGCACCGCTCCCCGATGGTGACGTTGGGATAGATCAGGGTGTCGGCGCCGATTCGGACCTCATCGTTGATGACGCAGCCGGGCATGATTGTGACCCGGTCGCCCAGGCGGACGCCGGCGCCGATAAAGACCAGGGGGGCAATGGAAACCTCCTGGCCCAGGGCCACGTCCGGTCCCAAGTAGGCCAGATCGCTGATACCGGACCAGCGCCGCACCGGGGGGGCGAAGAGGGCCGCCACCCGGGCGTAGGCCAGATAGGGGTGAGCCACGATGATCAGGGGCCGCGCCAGCCGGGCGTATTCCTGGGATACAATAAAGGCGGCGGCGCGGCTCTGATCCGCCAGGCGGGCGAACCGCCGTTGGGTGATAAAGGTGATCTCCCGGGGCGTGGCTTGGTCTATGGGGGCAATGCCCTCAATGTAAAGATCGGCGGGCCCCTGGAGTTCTCCCCCCAGAAGGGCCGCCAGTTCGCCCAGGGTGTGTTTCATGCGGTTTTTATGCTCAGAACTTGCTGCGCACCTTGTCGGTGATGTCCAGCTTGGGGTCCATATAGAGGAGCCCGGCGTTGCGTTTGTCCAGGACCATATCCAGCTTCTCTTGCAGGGCCACGGCTTTGACCGCGCTTTCCAGTTTCTGGAATAACGGCGCCAGTTCTTTTTCCTGGAACTGCTGCAGTTGCTTTTCGGCGTCGGCGCCCTGCTTTTGAAATTCCTGCATCTTCTTTTCCAGCTCTTCCGCTTTGCGCTTGCGGACATCTTCTTTCATCACGGATGCCTGCTTCTGGAAATCCTCGACCTCCTTGGCCAGGTCCTGGCGCCTCTGGGCGAAGGGCTTGCCCAGATCCTCGGATTTACGCTTGATGGAGTCCTGGACCCGTTTGCCGTCGGCGGATTTGGAAACCACGTCCATACCGTCCACGACGCCGACTTTGAACTCGGCGGCCGCCCCCAACATCGGGGTTAAAACCAAAGCCGCGGTTAATAAGAGCCCTACACCTATCTTGGACATGCAATCCTCCTGAGTTGATCGATATAAAAACTCACTTCCCCGGCGGACTAAGCATCGCCGAAAAAATCTGGTCTAAGTTCCTTCAGGTTAGAATGACCCGCCCATGGTAAATTCCCAGGCACTGGATCGTTCATAGTGTTTTTTGGAAAGATTGTAACCCCATTCTATCCGGAGGGGACCCATGGGGGAGAACCAGCGGACCCCGACGCCGGCGCTGGTGCGCAAAAACGGCCCCACATAGTTGGGGCCATAGACGTTACCGGCATCGAAAAAGACGGTCCCCGAGAGGCCCAGTTTCTTATAGAGCGGAAACCTGACTTCCTGGTTAAATTGCAGGAATTGGGTGCCACCGATGCGGTCATTGGTGGCCGGGTCCCGGGGGCTGATTTCGGCATATTTAAACCCCCGGATGGTGTCAATACCGCCCAGGTAGAACAGTTCGTAGGCCGGCATCGCCCCCCAACTCAACTTGTTCATCCCGCCGGCCCGGGCATGCAACACCCCGATGACATTCCATTTGAAGGGGAAATACCAACCGCTCTCCGCGATATAGCGCACAAAGGCCGTATCACCCCCCAGGCCGGCCAGTTCAAAGGAGAGGCTGTTGTCCGAACCCTTGGTGGCGGCAAACAGGGAGTCTCGGGAATCCCGCCGGATCACGAAGGAGGTGGCGCTGGTATTATGGATCTGGGAAGCCTGCACCAGCACCTGGGAGGCGCCGGGCGCCAGGCTGTTGAGGTTGACGTTCTCAAAGCGATACATCCAGAAGAGGCGGGTGTACTTCCATTTCAGGGGATGACTCAGGCGCAACATGCCGCCCTTGCTGACCCGGGTGTATTCGCTGTATTCCCTCTCCCAGTTAAAGGCGTCGATGCCGAGAGCCAGGGGCCGGTCGAAGAGGTAGGGCTCCGTAAAGGACGCCCGGACCCGGTGGGAAATGGAGCCGATGATCCCGGAGATCTTGACTTGCTGGCCCCGCCCGAAGAGGTTGTTCTGGCTGACCTCCACCATCCCCACCAGGCGGTCCTGGGTGCTGTAACCCGCACCGAGGCCGAAGGTGCCGGTGGGGCGCTCCTTGACGGTGATCTTCAGGTTCATGCGGTCCGGGGCGCTCCCCGGGGTGGTGGCGAAGTTCACATCTTCAAAATATTCCAGGCGTCTCAGGTTCTTGATGCTCTCTTTGAGGTTAGTGGCGGAGAACATATCCTGTTCGTAGACCCGGAGTTCCCGGCGGACCACCTTGTCCCGGGTTTTGACATTGCCGCCGATGTCGATGCGTTCGAAATAGACCTTCTGCCCCTGATGGATGTTGAAGGTGACATCCACCGTCATCTTGACATTGTCCTCCTTGACGAGGGGGACAATGTCGGCATTGGCATAGCCTTGGTCGGCGTAGAAATCGGCCAGGGTGGTGAGGTCCTCCTGCAAGACCTCCCGGCTGTAGACCTCCTCTTTGGGGGTCCGCAGCAATTTCAGGAGCTTGTCCTTGTCTTCCAGGAGATCGCCCGTCATATCAATTTTGGCCACGTGAAATTCGGGGCCTTCCTGCACGGGAATGGTGATATAAATCCAACTCCCCTTGATGTCGATCTTGGGTTCCCCGACCTTGGCCTTGATATAGCCATGGTTGTAATAAAACGCGGCGATTTTTTCCAGGTCCCGTTCCAGGACGTCCCGGTTCAGCTTCCCCGCCCCGGTGATCCAGGAGACGGGGGCAAAAAAACCCCGCTCCTTGGTTTCCATTACCTTCCGGAGTTCTTTGGCGCTGAAGGCTTTGTTGCCCTCGAAGTCAATATCCTTGATGGCCATTTTGCCGCCTTCATTGATATGGAGCACCAGGTTGACTTCGTGTTCGCCCGCGGGCATCAGATCATAGGAGATTTTGACCTCATAATAACCCTTTTCCCGATATGCCTGCTGGACTTTATTGATATCTTCCTTGATGGCGCCTTCCGAGGCCACGGAGAAAGGTTTGAGGCCCATGACCTCTATGATTTTGTCTTTTTTCAATTTACGGTTGCCTTCCACCATGATTTCGCGGATGGCGGGTTTTTCCTTCACCAAGACGGTCAGGATTCGCCCTTCCGGGGTGTCGCTGACATCCAGCCGGACGTCGGTGAAATAGCCCATCTTATAGATGGCTTTCAAGTCCTCCCGCAGGTGGGCCGGTACCAGGATTTCTCCTTCCCGGGTCTGCATCACTCCCAGAATGGCATCTTTTTCGATGCGGCGGTTGCCCTTGACCATGATCCGGGAAACCCGTTCTTTGCCCAAAATCTTCAGGCTCAGTTCCTGGCCCATCTGACGACTGAGGCCGGATAAGGAATGGAGTCCCGTCCCCTGGAGTTTCAGGTTGGTGACCCCTTTCCGACCACTGAGATCCAGGACGTGGCCTTCCAGGGAGAGGAGATCTCCCACCTTGAGCAAGGTGCCCCAGATGACCATATCGGCTCCCAGTTTGCGGCCGATGGCTTGAGCCTGGGCGTCATTCAAGGGTTCCGTCAGTTGGGAGAGTTCCTTGTGCAGGTCTTCCTGGGAAACCGGGGTGAAGCCGTCGGTTTTCAAGCGCTCCCGGATTTCCTGGCTGATCTTTTCCCCCAGATATCCCAGGGATTCTTTGCTGGTGACGGTAAAAGGGAAGACCGCAATTTTCTTAAAAACCAGGTCCTGCTCCTGGGCCAGGGCCGGGCCGCCTGCCGCCACCGCCAACCACACCAGGAGAAATAATGCTATGAGGCGTTGTGCCACCTTATTCTCCCTGTAAAATTACTGCCTTGCCATCCAGCAGGGTAATCTGCCGGTCAAGGATCCGGGCCATCTCCAGGTTGTGGGTGACGATGACCGAGGTGAGGCCCCGTTCGCGGTTCAGTTCCAGGATAAGTTCCTGCACCCGGCCCCCGCTTTTGGGATCAAGGTTGCCGGTGGGTTCATCGGCCAGGAGCACTTCCGGTTCCAGCACCAGGGCCCGGGCCACCGCCACCCGCTGCTGTTCGCCGCCGGACAGGGTAGAGACGCGGTGGGTCAGGCGCTCTTTAAGCCCTACCCGGACCAGAATCGCCTCGGCTTGCTCCCGGGCGACCGGTTGGGGGAGACGGGCGATGAGAGCCGGCATCATCACATTTTCCAGGGCGTTGAATTCGGCCAGTAGATGGTGAAATTGAAACACAAACCCCACCTTGCGATTGCGAAAGGCCGCCAGGGACCGGTCATCCAGGGAGAAGACATCTTCGCCCTCCCATTTCACCTTCCCGGCGCTGGGGCGCTCCAGGGTCCCCAAGATGTGCAGCAGGGTGGATTTTCCCACCCCCGACGCCCCCACCACCGCCAGGGTCTCGCCCTGGCGGATATCCAGGTCCACCCCGGTAAGCACCTCCACCTGGATGCCGTTGTGTCTGAAGGTTTTGATCAGCCCTCTAAGCTCGATCTTTACCGCGGTTTGAGAGGTTACATTTTCTTTCATTGCTTTCCTAGCGGTAAGCCACCTTATCACTTTCCCCGGGGAGCGTCAATGTAGGTTTTGGGTTTTCGGTTTTCGGTTTTCGGTGGCGCATTTTCGCCTTTTAGGGCAACCTCTGAATTATTGGATAGTTCAAAGCAAGAACTGTTACATGTTAATACTCTGAGAGCGAACCTCGGGGCAACCCCTGGCCGATGGTTACTGATAATTTAATTTTATCCAGAACCTAAAATCCAGAACCCGCATCATTCATACCTGATGGCTTCCACCGGGTCCAGGCGGGCCGCCTGCCAGGCAGGATAGAGGGTGGCGAAAAAGCTGATGGCCATGGCCGCGGCGATGATGGCCAGCACGTCCGGCAATTGGACCGTCACCGGCAGGGTGGAGATATAGTAGACATCCCGGGGCAGCTTGATGAACTGGTACTTTTTCAGGATAGCGCAGAGCGACAGGCCCAGTCCCAGGCCGCCAATGGTGCCCAGGCCCCCGATGACCAAGCCGTTGATGATGAAAATCCGCATAATGCTCTGGCGGGTGGCCCCCATGGACTTGAGAATGGCGATATCCCGGGTCTTCTTCATGACCATCATGAAGAGGGTGGAGGCGATGCCGAAGGCCGCCACCAGGATGATCAGGGTGAGGATGATGAACATGACGATCTTCTCAAGCTTCAGGGCGGCGAACAAGCTGCGGTTCATCTGCATCCAGTTCTTGGTGTAAAAGGGCGGGCCCAGCTCTTTCTGAATAACCTCCGCCAGCTCCGCGGCGGCATAGATATCCTTGATTTCCACCTCCAGGCCGGTAACCCGCGGGCCCAGACCCAGAAATTCCTGGAGGGCCGGGATGCTGGTATAAACCAGGGAGTTGTCGAACTCGTACATACCGGAGTGAAAAATGGCGGTGACCCGAAAGGCCTTCATCCGGGGCAACCTCCCCATGGGGGTCAGGGTGCCCAAAGGGGAGATAATGTTCAGGTAGTCCCCCAAGTTCAGGTTGAGGTTTTTGGCGAGCTCGTTGCCGATGGCGATCCGGGGGGGGTCCCCGGGGGCGCCGGCCGCCAGGTCGGCGAACTTGCCCTGCACTGCGGTCAGGGAGCGGGGGCCGCCCCGGCGGAGGGTTTCGGGATCCAGACCCCGGATGACCCCGCCGGAGACGCTCCCCGGGGCGGAGTACATTACCTGGGTGTAGATGAAGGGATCAACCGAGATCACCCCGGGAATTTTCTGGATTTTGGCGGCCACCTGGGGCGCGTCCGTCAGGCTGGCCCCGTGTTTGAGCACGATGACGTGGGCGTTGACGCTGAGGATTTTTTTCTTCAGATCCAGGTCGAAGCCGGTCATCACCCCGATGACCACGATGAGGGCCATGACCCCGACCATGATCCCGGCCACGGAGATAAAGGTGGAGAGCGACAGAAAACCTTTCTGGCGCTTGACCCCCCGGAGCAGCCGCAAGGCTACGAAAGTCTCGAAGAAGCGCAAGGAATCTACCTTTCCGGCCTGAGCAGGGGAAATAAAATCACGTCCCGGATCGAGGGGGAATCGGTCAAGAGCATCACCAGCCGGTCGATGCCGATGCCTTCCCCCGCGGTGGGCGGCATGCCGTGGGACAGGGCCGTGACAAAGTCCTCATCCAGGGCGTGGGGCATCTCTTCATCGCCGGCGGCGTGCGCGGCCAGCTGCGCCTCGAAGCGCTGCCGCTGGTCCAGGGGGTCGTTGAGCTCGGAGAAGGCGTTGGCCATCTCCCGTCCATTGATGAACAGTTCGAAGCGGTCCACCACCTCGGGATCGGCCTCGCTGCCCCGGGACAGGGGCGAAGTTTCCCGGGGGTAGCCCAGGATAAAGGTGGGCTGCTGGAGGCGGGCTTCCACCTTGAGGTCGAAGAGTTTCGTCAGGGCCCGGCCGTAGCCTTCGCCGGGACGCAGGGTGACGCCCTCCGCTTGGGCCAGGGCCACCAGGGCCTCACGGTCCCGGACCACCTCCGGGGGGATGCCGCCGATTAAGGTGAGGGACTCCCTCAGATCCAGCCGGCGCCAGGGCGGGGTCAGGTCGATTTCGGCGCCCTGGCAGGCGAACCGCAAAGTCCCCAGGACCTCACGGGCCACGTGGCTGATAAGCTCCTCGGTCAGGAGCATCAGGTCCTCATAGGTGGCATAGGCCTGGTAGAACTCCAGCATGGTGAATTCGGGATTGTGCTGGATGGAGAGCCCTTCGTTGCGAAAGTTCCGGTTGATCTCGAAGACCCGGTCGAAGCCGCCG
>JAGVPN010000117.1 GCA_020052215.1 Syntrophobacterales bacterium | reverse complement strand
GTGCCGGCCCAGGCCAACATGTGGAAGGGGGAAGAAGTCTTCGACAAAGTCTTCCGTCATTGCGTCACCACCGAGCCGTCTGCGGACCCCAAAGACCCCAATGTTCCCGTGTGGACCCCCAGTTGCAAGGCCCTGGACGAAGTGGTCAAGGTGGATATCACCATCCCCGGCTGCCCGCCGCACCCGGATTGGATTGCCGACGCCCTCACCGCCCTGCTGGAGGGCAAAACCGCCTGGGCCCTGCCGGAGCGGAGCGTGTGCGACACCTGCCCGGTCATCCGGGAGAAGAAATCGGGCGGCGGCCCCATCAAACGGGGTATGACCAACATCGATTTCAATGCCGAAGAAGGCCTGGAGAAGATGCGCTGCATCAATGAGCAGGGCTTCTTCTGCATGGGACCGGTAACCCTGGCGGGCTGCGCCGGCAAGACCGGGGTGCCCCGGTGCGTTCAGGCCCGGACCCCGTGCCGGGGCTGTTTCGGCCCCATCCGCAAGGGGGCCCGGCCCATGGTGGACATGATGGGCGCCCTGACCTCGGTGGGCCTGGACCCCAAAACTTTGATAGACCGGCGGGCCATCATGAACCGCTACATCGGCGCACATGGCTTCCTGACGCCGCTGCCGGCGCGGCCGGTAAGATAGGGGGTGAGGATTATGGGAAAAGTCATCAATATTCAACCGGTAACCCGGATCGAAGGCCACGCCAAGGTGGCCATCACGCTGGATGATGCGGGCAACGTCAGCGATACCAAGGTGCACGTTCAGGCCCTGCGCGGCTTTGAAAAATTCTGCGAAGGCCGCCCGGTGGAGGAAATGCCCCGGATCGTCTGTCACATCTGCGGCATCTGCCCCTGGGCCCATCACCTGGCCTCCAGCAAGGCGGGCGACGCCTGCCTGGGGGTGACGCCGCCCCCCGCGGCAGTGAAACTTCGCCGCCTGATGCAAAGCATCGCCTATGTCAGCGACAAGATCCTGCACTTCTACTTCCTGGCGGCGCCGGACTTCGTTATCGGCCCCGACGCCGACTACTCGGTGCGCAACGTCGTGGGCATCATCCAGGCGGCCCCGGACATTGCCAGGCAGGTGGTGAAGATGCGCCAACAGGGGGCCATGATGTTGGAGCACTTCGCCGGCCGGGCCATCCATCCCACCTTCTCTCTGCCCGGCGGGGTCAGCAAGCCCATGACCGAAAAAGAGCGGGAAGAGATGCTGCCCCAAGCCAATGAACTGCTGGAGTTCTCCAAGTTCTCCATCAACTTTGCCAAGGAAAACGTCTTCCCCAAGTACCTGGATGCCATCAAATCCATCGGCGTTATCGAGGTGGGATATCTGGGCACCGTCACGGACGACGGCGCCCTGGACTTCTACGACGGCAAACTGAGGCTGATGAAGGCCGACGGCGCCTACGATGATTTTGCCTACGACCAGTACGTGGACTACATCGGAGAGTGGGTGGAGCCCTGGTCCTACCAGAAATTCCCCTATGCCAAGAAGTGGGGCAAACTCAACCTGTCCCTGGATAACCCCGTGGGCGTCTACCGCACCAACTGCCTGGCCCGGATCAACGTGGCCGACAAGATGGCCACCCCCGTGGCTCAGGCGGAGTTGGAGGAGTTCCGGGCCGCGTTCGGCCGTCCGGCCCACTTTACCCTGCTGTACCACTACGCCCGCCTCATCGAACTGGTGCAGGCCGCGGAGACCGCGGTGCAGCTCCTCAACGACCCGGAGATCACCAGCACCGACATCCGGGCTGCGGTTACGCCCAAGGCCGGCCGGGGCATCGGCTGCGTGGAAGCCCCCCGGGGCACCCTGATCCACGACTACACCACCGACGACCAGGGCCTGATCACCAACGTCAACCTGATTGTGGGCACCACCCACAACAACGCCGCCATCAACCTGTCGGTCAACCAGGCGGCCAAGACGTTCATCAAGGCAGGCAAGTATGATCAGGGAATCCTGAACAAGGTGGAAATGGCCATACGCGCCTACGACCCGTGACTGAGCTGCGCCACTCACCGCCTGGATGGCGGTGTTGCTGTGGAGATCACCTTCCTGGATAAGAACCAAGAGGTGATCGACCAGCTCAGAAACTAAGCTGTCAGCTATCAGCAGAAGAAAAGTTGGGGCCACAGAATATTTAGTTAAGATATCTGTGGCCCCAGTTCTTTTGGGGAATGCAAACAAACCGGGGAATTAGGAGAAATTAAGGCAAACCAATTTGCAGAACTTGACATACACAACTTTTCAAAAATCAAATCGGACCGGCGAGTCATAGGAACGAATGAACCTCCTGGCCACCTTTTTATACCAACGATCATTTCCTTCCAGACACAACAAAGTATGAAAATGTAGGACAGCCGCCCCCGGCTGTCCATGGGCAGGCGAGGGCGCCTGCCCTACACTTACATATAAAGTCGCGATCAAACAGGTGGCACAGGCGTCTCGCCTGTGCAGGCGCAGGCTAAAGTCTGCGGCTACAAAAAATAGCCCTTTGAACGCAACTCGGTATTACCCCCTGTTAGGTCGACTCGGTGGGTGATAGTCTGGGGAAAGAATCTTTTACCAAAAGAAAAAGGGCTTAGAAAATCATCTAAGCCCTTGATTTGATTTGGTAG
>JAGVPN010000367.1 GCA_020052215.1 Syntrophobacterales bacterium | reverse complement strand
TTGATGTCAAAGGTAGAGTTTTCAAACGGAGAGACTGCGGCGTGGGCATTTTCTCGGTGGCACAGGCGTCTCGCCTGTGCAGGCGCAGGCTAAAGCCTGTGCTACCATTTGAGTGCGAAGTGGTATAAGTCCCCCTTTTTCAAAGGGGGACTTTAACAGCAATTTCTTGTAGTTCCCCCCCCTTTTTTGAAGGGGGGCAGGGGGCGCACTAAGGTTTCCCATAACGGAAAAAACTTTTGGCAATTGCTATAATTATCCATAAGTTAACAAATTGGTTTGTTGCAGCAGAAACCGAATTTGGTATAACCTGCTCCTTTGGCACAGGCTGGAAAGCCTGCGCCACCTATTTAAAGAACTTTTCAGATCAGCGCCGGCCAAGACCCCGGTCCGGCAAATCCCCATTTATTTTTCTCAAAGCCTTGCCTCTTGGCGCGATTTATGGTTATTTTGATAGATTAAAACTAAATCAAGGAAAACCCTTTATGGAACTCAAAGGGCAAGTGCATAAGTTCGGCGAGGACGTCAACACCGACGAGATCATTCCGGCCCGGTATCTCAACACCTCGGACCCGATGGAACTGGCCAAACACGCCATGGAGGACGCGGACCCGGAGTTTGTCAGGAAAATGCAGCCGGGGGATTTCATCGTGGCCGGGAAGAATTTCGGCTGCGGCTCCTCCCGGGAGCACGCCCCCATCGCGCTGAAGGCTGCGGGAGTGGCCGGGGTGATCGCCGGGAGCTTCGCCCGGATCTTCTACCGCAACGCCTTCAACATGGGCCTGGCCATTTTCGAGTGCCCGGAGGCTGCGGCCCGGATTAAGGCCGGCCAGAAAATCAGCGTCGACATGAACACCGGGGTCATCACCGATCTGACCACCGGCAAAAAATACCCCAGCCAGGCCATTCCGCCTTTCATGCAGGAACTGCTGTCGGACGGCGGGCTCATGGCCTTTGTCAAAAAGCATCTGGAGGCGAACTCAGCATGAGTGCATATAACATCGCAGTCATCCCCGGGGACGGCACCGGCCCGGAAGTGGTGGCCGAGGGCATCAAGGTGCTCAATGCCGTGGCGGGTCCCGGGGGGCTCAAATTTGACTACACCTATTACGACCTGGGCGGCGAACGCTACAGGCGCACCGGCGAGACCCTGCCGGATTCGGTGATTGCCGAACTGCGGCAGTTTAAGGCCATCTACCTGGGGGCCATCGGCCACCCGGACGTGGCCCCGGGCATCCTGGAAAAAGGCATCTTGTTGAACGCCCGCTTTGCCCTGGACCAGTACATCAACCTGCGGCCCGTGATCCTCTACCCCGGGGTGGAGACGCCCCTGAAAGACAAGGGCCCCGAGGACATCGATTTCGCGGTGGTGCGGGAGAACACCGAGGGCCTCTACGCCGGCGCCGGGGGCTTCCTGAAATACGGCACCCCGGACGAAGTGGCCGTCCAGGAGTCCATCAACACCCGGAAAGGGGTGGACCGCTGTCTGAAGTTCGCCTTCGAGCTGACCCGGAAGCGCAACCGGGCCAAGAAGCTCACCCTGGTGGCCAAAACCAACGTCCTCACCTTCGCCTCGAATCTGTGGTTCCGGGCCTTTGAGGCCATGGCGCCTCAGTACCCGGACGTAACTACCGACTATGCCCACGTGGACGCCACCTGCATGTGGTTCGTCAAAAACCCCGAGTGGTTCGACGTGGTGGTGACGGATAATCTGTTCGGCGATATTATCACCGACCTGGGAGCGATGATCCAGGGCGGCATGGGCGTGGCCGCGGGCGGCAATATCAATCCCGAAGGGGTGTCCATGTTCGAGCCCATCGGCGGCTCGGCCCCCAAATATACCGGCCTTCAGGTGGTCAACCCTTTGGCCGCCATCGCCGCGGCCCAGATGATGCTGGAACAGCTCGGGGCGGCTAAGGCCGCGGCCGCGGTGGAGGCCGCGATTAAGAAGACCGCCGCCAACGACATGCAGAGCATGGCCGCGGGCAAGATGGGCCTGTCCACCAGCCAGGTGGGCGACAAGGTGGCCAAGTACGCGGTGGAAATGATAAAGTAGCTGTCAGCTATCAGCGGTCAGCTTTCAGCTTTTTAGAAGCCGTTTTAAAAAAGCGATTCACAAAAAAAGTCATTCTGAGCGCACCGAAGAATCTCTTAAAATTGAGGCGATCCTTCACTGCGTTCAGGATGACAGGAAAAACCCGCGGTGAAATTGATAGTAGTAACAGCCTTTGCTGATAGCTGACAGCTGATAGCTGACAGCTATTTTCCCAGGAGATTTTGAGACATGGGTGGAACATATAGAGTCGCGGTAGTCGGGGCCACCGGTGCGGTGGGGCAACAGATGGTGGCCTGTTTGGAGGAGAGGAATTTTCCGGTGGCGCGTTTGGTGCCGCTGGCCTCCGAACGGTCCCTAGGGAAAACAGTCACCTTCCTGGGCAAAGAAATCCCGGTGGAGGTGTTGAACGAGGACTCCTTCGACGGGGTGGAGATCGCCCTGTTTTCCGCCGGGGGCGGCATCAGCAAGGAATTCGGCCCCATCGCCGCCCGGGCCGGCGCCGTGGTGGTGGACAATTCCAGCGCCTGGCGCATGGACCCGGAGGTCCCCCTGGTGGTCCCGGAGGTTAATCCCCAGGACATCGGCCTCTATACCAAAACCGGCATCATCGCCAACCCCAACTGTTCTACCATCCAGATGGTGGTGGCCTTGAAGCCCCTGCACGATGCGGCTCGCATCAAGCGAGTGGTGGTGTCCACCTACCAGGCGGTGTCCGGCACCGGCCAAAAAGCGGTGGATGAACTGGCGGAGCAGGTGCGGGCGCTGTTGTCCTGTCAGCCCACCAAAAATAAGGTCTACCCCCACCGCATCGCCTTCAACTGCCTGCCCCACATCGATGTGTTCCTTGAGAACGGCTACACCAAGGAAGAGATGAAAATGGTCAACGAGACCCAGAAGATCATGGGGGACGATCAAATCCAGGTGACGGCTACCACGGTGCGGGTGCCGGTGTTTTACGGGCACTCGGAAGCGGTGAACATCGAGACGGAGCGGAAGCTTACCCCGGAGGAGGCCCGGCAGATATTAGCCAAGGCCCCCGGCGTGAAAGTCGTGGATAACCCGGATAATAACGAGTACCCCATGCCCCTGGACGCCGCGGGCCAGGACCTCACCCTGGTGGGGCGCATCCGGGAGGATTTTTCCATCGACAACGGCCTGAACTTCTGGGTGGTGGCCGACAACCTGCGCAAGGGGGCCGCGACCAACGCCGTCCAGATCGCCGAGCTCCTGATCCGGGATTATCTGAGGAAGTAGGGGTTAGCAATTAGCAGTTAGCTGCTAGCTGTTAGCAAAAGAGAAAGCTTACTGCTGAAAGCTGACAGCTGATCGCTGCTCCAAAGGAGCAGCCCATGCGCATCATCGCCGGCGCTTTCAAGGGCCGCCGGCTGGCCCCGGTTAAGGGCCTGATCCGGCCCACGGCCGCCAAGGTCCGGGAGGCGCTGTTCAGTATCCTGGGGCCCGCAGTCGAAGATGTGAGGGTCTTGGACCTGTTTGCCGGCACCGGCGCCCTGGGGATCGAGGCCTTGAGCCGGGGCGCAGCCGTTACCGTCTTCGTGGAGGACCACCCCGAGTCCTTGAAGGTGTTGCGCCGCAACCTGGCGGCCCTGGGTCTCACAGACCGGACCACGGTCTGGCCCCTGCCGGTGACCACGGCTTTGAAGAAACTGGCCG
Organism: Syntrophobacterales bacterium; assembly: GCA_020052215.1. Classification (GTDB taxonomy): domain Bacteria; phylum Desulfobacterota; class Desulfobaccia; order Desulfobaccales; family 0-14-0-80-60-11; genus 0-14-0-80-60-11. Next base: position 1,585 of record JAGVPN010000367.1, on the reverse strand, counting down.
GCCGGGGCGAGCGCTTCGGCCTGGCCTTCCTGGACCCCCCTTACGGCGGGGGAGACGCGGTGGCGGCCTTGAGCGCCCTGGCCTCGCTTAACCTGCTTTGGCCCGGGGCCCGGGTGGTGGTGGAGCACAGCCGCCGGGAGAGCCTGCCGGAGTCGTGCGGTGCGCTCACGCGCCTCGAAGTGCGGCGCTATGGCGACACCCAGGTGGCTATTTATCTGGCGGAAAAACCAGCCCGACAGGAGCAAGAGTAACTTATGCCCGATATCGCCGTATACCCCGGCTCATTCGACCCCATCACCAACGGTCATGTGGACCTGATCCAGCGGGCTTTGAAGATCTTTGACCGGATCATCGTGGCGGTGGCTACCAACGCTTTTAAAAAGTCCCTATTTACCATTGAAGAGCGGATGGAGATGTGCCGGGTGTCCCTGGCGGATTACCCCATGGTCTCCGTTGACACCTTCGACGGCCTGCTGGTAAAATACGCCACGGGCCAAAAAGCCCGGGCCATCCTGCGGGGTTTGCGGGCGGTCACCGATTTCGAGTACGAATTTCAGCTGGCCATGATGAACCGGCGGCTGGAACCGGAACTCGAGACGGTGTTTCTCATGACCGGCCTGCGCTGGGTATTCTTAAGCTCCAGCATCCTCAAGGAAGCCGCAGTGCATGGCGGCGACATTGCCGGCATGGTGCCGGAAATCGTGTTTCTCAAACTGCGGGAAAAATTCGGCTTAAAGTAAGGGGCGGAGCCAGTGCGCATCTGTGTTATCGACGGCCAGGGGGGCGGCATCGGCGCGGCGCTCATCAAGCGTCTGAAAGAGGTTTACCGGGAAGAACACGAGGTCATCGCCTTGGGGACCAACGCGGTGGCCACCGCCCAGATGATGAAGGCCCGGGCCAACCGGGGGGCCAGCGGCGAAAACGCCATCGTCCGCACCGTGGCCACAGCCGACGTCATTTTGGGCTGCCTCTCCATCGTCCTGGCCAACTCCATGATGGGGGAAGTGACCCCCAAGATGGCCGCAGCCATCGCCTCGGCCCCGGCCCGGAAAATTTTGCTGCCCCTGACCCAGGAGGCGGTGGAGATCGTCGGCCTGACCCCCGAACCTCTCCCCCACCTGGTGGACCGAATCGTCAGCCAGAAGTTAAAGGAGATGCTCAACCATGTGTGAAGCAACCGCGTACCTGTTGAAAAACGGCCAGGAGGAACTGATCCTCAAGGATGTGGACGTCATCGAACCGGATGGCGACAGCGTCAGGATCGTCAATATCTTCGGGGAACAGAAGGTGCTGAAGGCTGAAATCCACAGCCTGAACCTGATCAACCACAAGGTCATCCTGGTGGAGAAGGTATAGTTTTCTGGAGGGAGGCCAGGGGTTGTGAGGGCAAAAAGGGGAAAAGGTAATACCCAGTCACAATCAAACCGGTGGCACAGGCGTCTCGCCTGTGCAGCACCGGCGGGCCGCCGGTGTTATCAGGAAGCCGGAATTAAGCTATGGCGGGAATTCCCCACCCGACCTTTTTATCTTGAAAAATCTAGAACCGCCGCCCCGGCGGTTCACGGGCCGGCGATGGCGCCGGCCC
>JAGVPN010000191.1 GCA_020052215.1 Syntrophobacterales bacterium | reverse complement strand
GGAGACTCAAGTTTTCTTGTTGCACAATAATTGCTCCATTTAGCTAATTAATTTAGTTAATTATAGCTTATTTTCGGAGCAATGGCAATAAGCGTATTCCGAATTACTATTCCGAAATGTTTCTCGTAGGGTGCGTTCCACGCACCATGAGAGTTTCCCTAGGGTACGTCCTACGCACCAGATAATTCACGAGAATTCGAGGAATCGGCGGGCAGTGCCCGCCCTACATGGCTGCACAGGCGAGACGCCTGTGCCACCGGTTGATTGCGAATCGGTATTAGTTCTGCACAGCCTGGAAAGGCTGTGCCACCAGCAAATGCCACCTTATCATGCTTTACGGGTGGGGCAAAGGCCCATGAGGGGCTGTTTCCCCTAAACCATTCTCCATACCATCAGGGGTTGAGAATTTCTCCGTTCTCAGCCCCGGCCTGGTTCAGGTGAGGTAGGAGTGGAGGCCGGTGAGGAGAAAGCTGACGCCGAAGTAGGTGAACAAGACCGCCATGAAGCCCAGCACCGCCAGCCAGGCGATGCGGCGGCCGTGCCAGCCTTTCAAATGCCGGGCGTGGAGCAGGGCGGCGTAAATGAACCAGGTAATCAACGACCAGGTTTCCTTGGGGTCCCAGCTCCAGTAGCGGCCCCAGGCGGTTTCGGCCCACACCGCGCCGGTGGCGATTCCCAGGGTCAGGAGGAGAAATCCCAGGACGGTGGTCCGGTAGATGAGGCTGTCCAGCAGGGGCAGGGGGGGGAGCGATGGGCGGGGCCGCCGTTCCTGCAAGAGGTAGAGGATGGCGGTCCCGAAGGCCAGGGCAAAGGCGGCGTAGCCCAAGAAGGCTGTCATCACGTGGATGAGCAGCCAGTTGCTCTTCAGGGCCGGCATCAAGGGTTTTATATTGCTGTCCACCCCGCCTAAAGAAGCGTAAGCCAGGAGGAGGGTGGAGAGCAGCGCCACCAATGCTCCCAGGTAGCCCTGGAGGTAGCGCCGAAAGGCCAACAGGCCCAGGGCCGGCAGACACCAGGCGAAGAAAATCAGGGATTCGTAAAAATTGGATAGAGGAACTTGAATAATGATGAGTTGCAGTTTGTCGGCCCACGCCGCGCCGGGGGAGTGGCCCAGGGCCAGGCGGTAGGATTCCCACCAGCGCCCCAGGAGCGCGCCGGTATGCATCCCCAGTCCCAGCCACAGCATGATCCGGGCCAAACCCTTAAGCCGGGAAGATGACCATAACTCCGCCATCAGGAACAGGATGGCCACCAGGAGATAGATCAACATAATGGCGCCGAAGATCTGGCTGATCATGACGGAATCCCTCGTTGCAACTCCATGAGGAGCCGTTCCTGGCGGGCGGCGAATTCCTCCCGGCGGCGGGGGCTGGCTCCCAGCAGGCGCCCCTGCCATTTGCCTTGGGGGGTTTGGGCCAACACCAGGGCCCAGCGTTCCACCGGCCGGAAGAAGGCCAGGTAGAGTCCGGGTAAAAACAGCAGGAAGCCGGCATACACCCACCCCACCCCGGGATCGCGCTTCACCTGGAAGACGGAAAAATACCCGAAGGGGATGGACTCCACGGTGAAAGAGTAAACCCCCGGCTGCTTAACCAGACCTGGATGGTAGGGGGATTTTGCCAGGCCTGGACGGTTCTGAAATATCCAGAAAGCCATGGGATGATCGGAGCCGGCCTGGAATGCAATAAGAACCGCGGGGCCGTAACCCTGGTGATTGCCGTCAACCTGCATCAGCCAGACTTTCCCTTCCCCGCCGGCCAAGTCCACTGGGCGGCGATAAGGGAGTTCAACGGTTTGGCTCAGGTCGCCTTGTTGAACCCGCAGGCGGACCGGCCCGGTGGCTTGGCTGCCGTAAGAGGACTGGTAGAAGGTCAACCCCCCGAAACTCACGGGTGCATTGACCCGGCAGGTGGCCCGGGAGATTTCCCGGCCGTCTTTGATGAACGTCAGGTCCGAGCGGAATTCCTTGGGGCTGCCTCCCGGTTCGTAAAAGGAAACCTGGAATTTATCCAGGCGCACCTGGAAATTAAGCGGCTTTTCCACTCGGGGCCCCACCTGAAAAGCGCCGGCCGCCTCCCCCTGGTCGATAGCCAACCTGCCGTCCACCCCCCAGAATTTGCCGATGAGGCCCCCGGCCAGGATCAAGAGCAGGGCCACATGAATCAGGTAAGGCCCCACCGGGCGGCAGCGGCCCCGTTCCAGAAAATAGATTTCTTGGTCTTGGAAGGTCTCTTGGCGGCAGTGACCCAACTCCCGGCTCAGGGTGGCGCTTACCAGGGGCTGGGGATCGACTCCCGCCGGCCAGGTAACCCGGCCCCGCTCCGGCAGGGTGAGAGCGGCCTCCACCGTGAGCGGCTTCAAGGCGCGTTTTACGGCCCGGGGCAGGCCGTGGACCACGCAGGCCAGGATATTCACCGCCAGCAAGCTGATGGGCCCCAGAAACCAGAGGCTGAAATAGACCCGGGTAAAACCGCCCCGCCAGAGCAGTTCGCCCCAGACTTCACCGAACCGCCTGACATACTGGTTCAGAGGTTGGTTCTGGGGCACCACGGTGCCGATGACCGCCACCGCGGCCAGAATCAGGAGGAGAAAAACCGTCAGGCGGATGGAGGTCAACGTCCCCCACAGCCATGACTTGGGTTTAGAATGAATTGGGGTGGCAGGCATGCAGTCGTCGGTGATTGCGGTTCCCTAACAACGCCCTCATGGGGCCTGGCAGCGGCCGCAAAACTTGGGGTAGGGAGGATAACCCTGGAATAACCGGGGTAATGGCTCAGTCTTCTTCCAGATCTTCTGCTTCGCTCAAATGATCTTCATATTCCTCTTCGGTGAACAACTCGTCGAACTCCAGACCGGAAGCCATCTCCACTTTGACCAGCCAGCCTTCCGTCAGGGGATCTTCATTGATGATTTCCGGCACTTCCGCCGCCTCGTAATTGACTTCAATGACCTCTCCGGAGATTGGGGCCTTCAACTCCCGCCGGCCGTTCTTGGCTTCGATCATGGTGAAGGGTTCATCCTTGATGAACTCCTCTCCTTCCTCGGGCAGTCGAAGACTGTAAATCTCCCCCAATTTCTCCTGGAGATAATCCGTCAGGCCGATGGTGGCCTGGGTCTCATCATCCAGCCGGACCCAGAAATGGTCCTGGCTAAAACGCATTTCACCGATGGCACTCACCCCACTCATCGTTATAGTCTGCTGCTCCCAACAGGTTGACGCTGGGGAAATATAATAACCCTAAAAAGGTTTGGCAAGGGTTTTTTGCAACTTATCCGTATCTTATTGGTTATTGCGGCTAATTTGGTTTCCCCCCTTTTCTCTGCAAAGCGCGGGCTTTTTAGCTTGACAACCGGGGGGGCATTTAATAGTTTACTCTTAATTTCACAAACCCCCAGCAGAACCGCCGAAGGGAGGCTTGCTCGATGAAACAGGTTCAAAAAATCCTTTTCCCCATTGATTTTGCTTCGAACTTTGAAACCCTGGTGCCCTGGGTCGAAACCTTTGCGGATAAGTTCGGCGCCACCGTGTATGT
>JAGVPN010000258.1 GCA_020052215.1 Syntrophobacterales bacterium | reverse complement strand
CGAGTCGGTGGGGTCGGGCAGCACGATGTAGCCCCGGCTCCGGAGGAGTTGGGCCCGCTCCAGGGTGTGGAGCTTGACCTCGCCGCCGATGTTCTTGGCCCCTTGCCCCCACTTGAGTTCGAAGAACTCGATCCCCAGTTTTTCGATGACGTATTCGGGGACGCCCAGGCGGCCGTCCTCAACGTTGGCCTGGATAATGATGTCGCCCTTGCCCTGATACCATTTCCGGAAGGTTTTGATCCGGCGCTCCATTTCCGGGGAGCGGACGATGCGGCCGCCTTTGATATCCGCGTGGGGGTCCATGCCGCAGACGTTTTCGCCGCACACGATGATAATGCCGCTGATGGCGGCGCCGATGGCCATGGATTCCCAGTGGACCCGGGCGATCTCGGTGGACCCCAGGGCCCCGGTAAAGGCCGGGAAGGATAATTTGACTTTTTCTTTGACCCCGATTTCCGCGGTGATATCCACCGCCGGAAAGATGGCCGTATCCGAGTCGGCCTTGATGCCGACCGCGCCCACGCAAGTTCCCTGGACGTTGAAGTGGGAAAAATCCACCGGATAGTCTTTATCAGCGCCGGCGGTGACATTGCCGAAGGGCTGGGGATAGAGCATCTCCCGGCCCCGGATGGCTGAGCGGCCGATCTCGCAGGGACCGGGGCAACTGTCCAGGCAGGTGACGCAGATGCCGGAGCCGGGAGCGGCCTTCACCCGGTTTTTGGTTAAGGTGGCGGGACTGCGGTTGGGATTGCTTAGAGTCATAATTCGCACTCCTTTGGTTGGGTTTTTTAACCATCAAGGGTGCGAGGGGGACCAGGGGTAAACTCAAATATTAATGCAAGAAATAAACCAACTAGGGTAAAAAGATGATTTGATAAAAATTGCAGATAGTTAGGCGAAAAGGGCGCGGGTTTTAAGATTAAAAATTATACATAGTTGTTAGTTTCACTAATATATTGCCCCAAAAATGTTAAATGTCAAGCTGATTATTAAGTATAACTAAATATCTTGGGGTCACAGGATGGCGGGCCGCCTCCGGCTGCTTGACGCATGGCCATGATTTCCTTATGATATTTAAAATAAAATTATTCCGGCCCGGGAGAAAAAAGTGGTATCGCCAAAACAACGGATCCCCTCAGGGGTCAGCCGACTGGACTTGCTCTTAGGCGGGTTATTCATCGGGGACAATGTGGTCTGGCATGACGATGCCGGTAGCCTGGCCCCGGTTTTTTGCCTCAATTTTCTTCAAGCTTCCCAACTCCAGGACAAGTCCATAATTTATGTGAGTTTTGATCGCTCTCCCAAAAATCTCCTGGACAAACTGGGAAACCTGGCCAATTATCCCGGCCTCATCATCCTGGACTGCTTTACCAACGGCAAGGGCGGCGGCTCCGACTTCTTCCTCAAGTTTTATGGTGATCAGGAACCAGATCCCCCCTGCCGCATCATCAGGGTGGAGGAACCCCGCCAGCCCCAGGAATTCGAGGCGGCCCTCTATCAAATTCACGCCTCCTTGCCAGGAGACGTGCGCTTTATTTTTGAGAGCCTCACCGGCATGCAGGAGCTCTGGGGGAGTGAAGACCGGCTCCTCACCTTTTACTCCCATTCCTGTCCCCGGTTGTACGATTTGAACACCATTGCCTACTGGGTCCTGGAAAAGAACGCCCATTCCTCCCGGTTTCGCGCCCAGATCAACCAGATCGCCCAGGTGGCCATCGAACTTACCATCAAACGCGGCACCACTTCTCTCACCATCTTGAAGGCGGAAAACCGCAGCACCGAAGAATTCCATAAGCCCCATACCTATTGGACCAAAGACCTCACCGTCGGGTTTGACGATGACCGGGGGACCGGCGGCAGGATCGAGTTGGGGATGCGCCTCAAAGAATATCGACTCCGGCGGGGCTTGTCCCAGACTGAGCTGGCCAAGCTGGTGGGAGTCACCGCCAGCACCATTTCCCAGGTGGAGAGCAACCTCATTTACCCATCCCTGCCGGCGCTGATGAAAATGGCGGAGGCCCTGGCCGTGGACCTGACCTCTTTCTTTGAGGATCGCCAGGAAGGCGGCGGCCGCCTGATTTTTACGCCTGGCGACGCGGTGGAGGTGAAATTTGCCAATATGCCCGAGGGCGCGCTCCAGGCCCGGCTACTCTACCCGGTGGACGTCGAAGTCAAGGCCGAACCCTACCTGATTGAAATTACGCCCAAGGCAACGCTGCCGGCCCACTTCTTTTTTCATAAGGGAGAAGAGGTCGGTTATGTGTTATCGGGAAGATTGCAGGTGCGGGTGGGGAAAGGGGTCTATAATCTGAAAACCGGCGACGTCATCTACCTGACCTCGGAAATCCCCGGCGAATGGCGCAACCCCGGCCCATCCGTGGCCCGGCTGCTCTGGGTCAAGGTGAAGTAGGACGGTTGGCGGTTAACTGATTCAATTGTCATGGTCAAGACTTGACTAGACGATCTGCTCTTTAAATCTTGATATCATCAGACATACTATTCAAATCATATCTGGAATTTTTCCCGCTTCAGCGATAAGTGTCTATTGTGGCAAGATATTACCCTCACTTTCACTCCCGCTGGCCGCCTGATTTAATCTTTAACTGTGTCAAAAAAATTGTGGACCGTTACATGACGGCCTAAAAAAAAATCCGTGAAAACGCTTATCTCTTCAAGACAGCAGGCCTTGCATCCCCACCAATTATTTTTTGCGAGATCAAGTATTCAAATACGTAATTCGCCATTAGTTCTGACCCTTCTTTATTAAAATGCCCGCCTTGGGTATATATGCTTTGAGGATCTCGTTTATTCAGAGAAGAGATAATTCCTTGGCCAACATTGAGAAATTCAATGTTGCTTTTGACAAGATTATCCATCAATGTTTGATAAACCCAGATCTTGGTTTTTTTAAATTTAATAATATCTGGCAGGATTGGAATAAGAAGCACCAGAGGATATTTACCTTTGGCTTTGGCTTCGTGGTAGAAATTCTCAATAATTGCAGTAGTAACCTGCAAGGCCTTTGATTCATGGTCAGGCTGATAAAATTCTTCATATCCGGGATTTCCTGAAATAATTCGAAAGAGAAGGAGCCTAGATAATTTCAAGATACGAACAGAGTAGGGAAACTCTAAGTTCAGTCTTCCAGATAACCCTTCTGAAACAAAATAATCATGTGGAAGATAGCGCTCCGGATTTTTAATTAAGCTTTGATAATCCTCTTTAGTCAAGTCGGGGATGGGCACTAACTTTAAGCAGTTTTCTTCCGTCATGATAAATCTTGGCTTAATACCAAATTGTTCAGAAGGTACAAATAAATTTCTCAATTGGTTCACATTTCTTCTGATGTCATCAGATGAGAAGCCAATGATAACAATCTTAGAATGGTCTTGTTTATTATATTTAAATCTTAGATAAGATTGGTCGGTTCCATATCCTCCTATTCCATAGTTTGCCACTCGACAATTTACTTTTTTTGAAAAGATGTTGCCCCAGGCGTTGTCATTGTCTACGTCGGCGCCCCATATAAATGAGTCACCGTATATCGAAATGCAGGAATCAAATTTATCCGGATCAGGAAAAGCCGGAATAATCCTGGAACCGGACTGGTCAAAATCATACTTTCCGAAAGAGGTGGCCGATGGCCAGCCGAGTTGCGGACTCAACCTGCTAATATAGATGTCATAACTTTCGGTAATAGTCTTTGGGTCATACAATATCCCTTTTTTCACTAGGAAGAGGCAGGTTAAATATGAGCCTCCTTCTAAAAGAGCATAGAAAAAGAGTCCGCAAATTATAATAAACAGCCTTTTTCTATATCGCATTGTAGTCGTCCGAGATTATGCGGGCACCTTGGCCACCGCTGTCCAAAATCGGGTTGGGGGAACTCTATCCGCGAATTTGGCCCCGAGAAGAGTCATCTTTTTGTAGGCAGATTGTTTTGTGGGGGGCATGATAGGACCGTAGGGCGGGAAAGCAAAGCACATCCCGCCTGTTGCATTTGATCTATTATATCGATTATCGTAATTTCGTGATGAGTCATATTGTCGGTTAGTTGAAGGCTTCCGGGGGGAGGCAGGCTTAAACTTCCGGATGAGCAAGCCTGCGACTAGAAGTGACACTATGAAAATTATATTATTTCCCGTCCGACATTTGATTCTTTCACCATTTTTCCTGCATTATTTCGGCTCTTTTTCTCTGATACTCACCCTCGGAAATTAGATCGTCTTTCTTAAGTGCTTCAAGGTCACGCAACCTCACCGCAAAGTCACTTTCCGTCTCTCCGCTTGCAACGCCGATTTCGGCGATCTCGATTTTGCCTTCTTTTACAAGCCTCAATGTCTTTACTCCAGTCACAATTATCGCTATACACCCTGCAGCCCAGGCTACGGAAAATATTGCAATAAATGGTCTTGCCGGCCCTTCAGAGACGATGATGAATACCATACCGAACGGCAAAAACAGCACACCAAGAATTATCTGGGCCAATAACATGGTCCGGGTGGGGGGGGGCGGCTTTAGATAGACCTTGCGTGACATGAAGTTATACTTCCTGTATCTTCTGTTTTCTTGCAATAGAGAGACAGGCTCTTGATCCGATAAGGGGGAAAAGTGAGCACCAGCGCCAGGATCGTAGGCCGGGAAAGCGAAGCGCATCCCGCCTGTTGCATCTCTCTTATATCCCTGGGCTGCTGCCGGATCACGCCGCCCGGAAGCGTTTGGCTTCGATGTTATACTGTTTGATCTTGTAGCCCAGGATCCTTAGGCTGGTGTCCAGGATTTGGGCCGACTGGCTCTGGTTGCCCCGGGTCTGGCGCAGGGCCTCGGTGATGAGTTCCCGCTCCAGGTTCTCCACCTGGGCGGACAGGCCCCGGCGGTCTCCTCCCGGCTCCTGGCGCTGCAAGGTGGGAGGCAAGTGGACGCTGAGGACGGTGTCTTCGTCGCACACCAGCACCGCCCGCTCGATGATGTTTTCCAGTTCCCGGACGTTGCCGGGCCAGGGGTACTGCATGAGCAGGTCCAGGGCCGGGGCCGACAGGCGCTTCACCGGTTTGGCGTGCTCCTCGGCGTACTTGTTTAAGAAGTGTTCCGACAGGGCCGGGATGTCGGCCATGCGCTCCCGTAAGGGAGGTAAGTAGATGGGAAAGACGTTGAGCCGGTAGTAGAGGTCTTCCCGGAAAATCCCGTTGGACACGGCCTGCTCCAGGTCCCGGTGGGTGGCGGCCAGCAGGCGGATGTCGGCCTTCAGGGTGGCGGCGCCGCCCAAGCGGGTGTACTCCCGCTCCTGGATGACCCGCAAGAGTTTGAGTTGCACATTGAGACTGAGGTCGCCGATTTCATCCAGAAAGATCGTGCCCCCCTGGGCCAGTTCGAAGCGGCCCTGCTTGCGCTGCATGGCCCCGGTGAAGGCGCCGCGCTCGTGGCCGAAGAGTTCGCTCTCCACCAGGGTCTCCGGCAGACTCGCCAGGTTTACCTTGATGAAGGGCTTGTCGGCCCTGAGGCTGTTATAGTGGAGGGCCGAGGCCACCATCTCCTTGCCGGTGCCGGATTCGCCCCGGATCAGGATGGTGGCGTTGCTCTTGGCCACCCGTTCGATCATCTCGAACACCTCGCGCATGCGGCCCGAAGTGCCGATGATATTGCCCATTTGGTAGCGTTCCTGCAGTTGGCCTTTGAGTTTCAGGTTCTCGTTCTGCAGGCGTTCCTTCTCCCGGTCGATGAGCAGCAGGTTGTTGACGGTTTGGGCGATGATGGAGGCGATGATGGTGAGCAGCCGGAGGTCCCGGTCCAGGTCCAGGTCCCGGTGGAGTTTGTCCACCGAGAGGGCGCCGATAATCTTGTAATTGATCTTGATGGGCACGCACAGGAAGGAGAGTTCGTCCTTCTCCCGGGCGCCCCGGGACCGGGTCCGGTTTAAAAAGAGCGGCTCCTGGCTCACCCGGGGGACCACCGCGGGTTCCCCGGTCTCCACTACCCGGCCGGTGATGCCTTCCCCCAGCTTGTAGCGCCCCCGGCGCCGGGCTTCGGCGGTGAGGCCGTGGGCCACCTCGATTTGCAATTCCGCGGTTTCCGGGTTGAGGATGGTGACCGTGCCCCGGCGCATGCCCATGCTCTGGGCCAGGATCTGGAGCACCCGTTGCAGGATGCGGGGCAGGGGGCCCAGGGCGCCCATGGTTTCGGTAATCTCGTACAGCAGGTTAAGGTCGTTCATCAGGTTTCTCGCTGGCAGCCGACTGCAAAATTTGGCGTATTGTACTCGGGTGAGCTGAGAAAAGCCGCAGGTGGCCCGGCTTCAGATTCTCCCCGGCGGGGGCCTGGACCCCTCGCAATGCCGGCCGGCTGACCCCCCCCTTAAATTTTGCTATTATATCCCATTTTCGTATATTTAGCAACAAAACGATAGCAATTTTATACGAAAATGTGATTCATTGCCGTTTCCCAGGGAAGCGTCGGCGTCTGGGGCTCCCGCCCGGGCTTTCTCCTTGACACAAGCCTGATTTTTAGCTATTTTTAATACGTTGTAACCCGTGGCGAGGCGTAACCGGTCAGGTTGCCCCGGACCTAGCTTTCCCGTCCGTGAGGGTTGCATGGGGCGAGGCTGATGAAAGAGGGCTTGTTTTATCGGGCCGGCCATCAAACGATGGCTTTCGTCGATTACATGGGGGACTTGTTCCTCTTTTTTGTGGATTCCTGCCGCAGCCTGCTCCACCCTCCCTGGTTCGTCCGGGAGGTGATCATGCAGATGTACCAGCTGGGGGTGAAATCCTTCACCCTGGTGGTGGTGGCCTCTTTTGCGGTGGGGCTGGTCCTGGCCATGCAGGGCCTGAAGGTGCTGAGTTGGTTCGGGGCCTCCAACTACATCGCCACCAGCGTGGCCATCTCTTTTGTCCGGGAACTGGGGCCGCTGATGGCCGGCATCATGGTGGCGGCCCGGGGCGGCGCCGGCATGGGCGCGGAGCTGGGTTCCATGCGGGTTACCCATCAGCTCGACGCCCTCACCGTCTCCGCGGTCAACCCCATGAAGTACCTGGTGGTCACCCGGATTCTGGCCTGCATGCTGGTCTTGCCCCTGCTGACCGTGGCCGCCAACCTCGTGGGCATCTTAGGCGGTATGGTCATCGGGGTGACCCAGGTGGGAATGACCCCCACCTATTACTACACCCTCACCGTTAAGTATCTGACCCTGAAGGATGTCCTGCCGGGCATCGGCAAGACTTCCATCTTTGGGCTGATTGTGGGCACCGTGGGCTGCTATCACGGCTATAACACCGAACATGGCACGTTCGGGGTGGGCCAGGCCACCAAGACTTCGGTGGTGAGGTCCATCCTGCTGATCCTGATTGCCGATGTCTTTCTCACCAAACTCACCTTACTCATCTGGCCTTAGGGTGGAAGAAGCCTCTGGCCGGGTCACCCCGGAGCCCGGCCGCGCCCTGATTTCCTTCCGGGGGATACACAAATATTTTGGGGAAAATGGCGAAAATCAGGTGCTTATCGGGATAGACCTGGATGTCTACCCGGGGGAAACCATGGTGATTTTGGGCCGCAGCGGTTCCGGCAAGACCGTGTTGACCAGCATGCTGGTGGGGCTGAACATCCCGGATAAGGGCGGCATCACGGTGGAAGGGGTGGAAATTACCGAGTTTGTCACGGATACCGACTGGAGGAGCCTGAGACTGAAGACCGGCTACCTTTTCCAGGGTTCGGCCCTGTATGATTCCATGACGGTGGGGGAAAACGTGGCCTTCCCCATGGTGCAGCATACCGATTGGAGCGAAGCCGAGATCAGGCGCCGGGTGGCGGAGAAACTGGGGCAGGTGGGGCTGTCGGGGGTGGAGCCGCTGGAACCCTCGGCCCTGTCCGGCGGCATGCAGCGCCGGGCCGCCCTGGCCCGCAGCCTGGCCCTGGACCCCCAAATCATCGTCTATGACGAGCCCACCGCCGGCCTGGACCCCATCACCGGCGATGAGATCAGCTCCCTGATCCACCGCCTCCAGGACGCTCTCAAGGTCACCTCCATCGTGGTCACCCATGACCTGCGCCTGACGCAACTGGTGGCGGACCGGCTGGTTCTGCTCCACGAGGGCCAGTGGGTCTTTCAGGGGACCTACGAGGAATTCCTGCACTCCTCCCATCCCGAGGTCCTGCGCTTTCTCCACCGGGAGCCCCAGGGGGAAACGACCCCATGATCGCCCGCAAATATGAAACCATCGTCGGCCTTTTTGTCGTGGCCTCGCTGGCGGCCCTCCTGGCCATGGTCGTGATCGTGGCCCAGCAGGAAGGCCTCTTTCAGGAATACGTCACCTACCGGACCATTTTCAAGAATGTCGGTGGCCTCAAGGCCGGCTCCGAGGTCCACCTGGCCGGGGTCACGGTGGGCAATGTTGATACCACCGCCATCAATGCCGAAGGCAACATCGTGGTCACCTTCCGGGTGTTGAAAAAGAACAGCGACCGGATTCGGGAGGATTCCCGGTCCACCATCGGTTTTATGGGGTTGCTGGGCGACAAGAGCCTGGATTTGACCTCGGGTTCCCTCAGTAAAGCGGCGATTCCCCCGGGAGGACTCGTGGTTGCCGTGGAGCCCCTGGATATCACCCAGCTCCTGGCCCGGGCGGCCCCCACCCTGGAGGATCTGCAAAAAATCATCAACAACCTGGTGTCCCTGACCGATGACCTGGCGGAGCCGGGAAGTGACACCAGAAAGATCCTCTCCGAAGTCAGGGACATTGTCACCAAGGTCAACACCGGTAAGGGGACCCTGGGAAAGCTGCTGAACGATCCCGGCCTCTACCGGGATACCGCCGACGCCGTGGCGCAACTGCGGAAATTCGTCGGCGACCTGGAAAAAGGCAAGGGCCTGGTCGGCACGCTGTTGAATGACCCGATTTTCAAAGACCAGGCCGTCAAGACCATGGCGGAGTTGCAAGCCACTTTCGCCAACCTTAGCCAAACCACGGCGAATTTGAAGGAAGCCGCGGCGCGGCTGCCGGACATGGCGAAGAAACTGGAGAGTTTCGTGGCGAACCTGGACCGGGCCGGCAAGGGCCTGCCGGGATTGGTGACCGAGGGGGAGACGGCTTTCAGCGACCTGGACAAGACGACCAAGGCGATGCAGAAGTCCTGGCTGCTGCGGCGTTACTTGCCCCGGCTCCAGGAGCATACCATCCGGCTGGATGCGGCGCCGGGAAAGGATTAGGGTAACGTTTTATAACTGACTAAAATGGCATTTAAAACCGCGATTTTTCTCCCCCCTTGGTAAAGGGGGGT